>CAYYCF010000029.1:0-14322 GCA_964470235.1 uncultured Anaerolineales bacterium
AGCCTACCTCACCATCATCGTCAAAAACGTGAAGAAGGGCGGCAAGATATATCCGTTAGCGTGGGACATCGCGCGGCGGTTGAGCAAAACGTACACTCTGAAAGACGAGAGAATTTGGTGTTTACCCCCCGACGAGAGAATCTGGACTGCTGAGGGGTTACGTCCAATCAAAGAAATTGCTGAAGGCACTTGTGTGTTGACACATCGAGGGCAACTTGAGCCTGTGACAGCATCCATGCAACGCTCTTATGACGGTATGCTACTGAAATTGCGTCCAGCTTTATTAGGAAGCAAAGTCCGACTTACACCTGATCATGAGGTGCTAGCTATTCAACGGCGTCAATACCGCCATGCGAACGGTGAACATTTCTCTGAACTTTTCTCGCGAAGTCTAGCGCGAGGCAGTCAGTGGCTTCCAGCTAATGAACTCGCTGTAGGGGACTGTGTTGCATTTCCTCTATCGAGGGCAGAAATAGACACAGAAACTTTGCAGACATCATCTTATCTTACCAGTCTAAGTACTTGGCAGAGAAATGGTGACTGGCTCGAAACTCGCGGGCGTGGGGCGCACGGTCGTGGACGATTGCCAGTAGAGCTAAAGGTTGATGACAACTTCCTACGTTTGGCTGGTTGGTATTTATCCGAAGGTTCAGCATCCGTTTCGGGAGTTAATATTGCAAATAACTCGCCTTGTGCGCGGCAAGAAATTCGTGAATTATTCTACCGGGCTTTCGCGGCTAATACTTCCGAAAATGACTCCGGAGTATGGTGCCGTAGCCGCAGCATAGGCCAGTTGCTCGGGAATCTTTTTGGCAAAGGCGCTCAAAATAAGCGTTTGCCCGGTTATGTCTGGCATCTGCCTCTCACGAAACAACGCGCTCTCTTGTCATCTTTGTGGGCCGGCGATGGTCATGTTAGTAAAAAGAGTGTGACTTACAAAACCACTTCTGAACAGCTTGCTTTTGGCGTGGCTTACTTGACCATGCGGCTTGGCGCAACACCTTACATCCACCGTGCTGACTCGTATTACAATTTGTCTTATCGAGGCCGCGACGCAAACGCAGTTCGAGAATCATTGAATCACCCGTCAGCGCCAGTCGATCACGTGCGTTCTCAACATTGGTATGTGGACAACACTTTTTGGCTACCGATCCGCTCTATATCAATTGAGCAATATACCGGCAGGGTATATAACCTCGCAGTGGCTAATGATAGCAGTTACACTACCGTTGGCTTTGTCGTCCACAATTGCCAGGACAACCAACGCCTCGCGCCTTTTGGACTCGGCAGCGCCTGGGTGAGCAATACGTTTCATCACTATTGTTTGCAGTTTCGTAAGGAGCAGTAGCGCATCCGATTGTTTTGGAGTTTGGGATTTTGGATTTGGGATTTTTTATGCTCTCCCCCTCCGACCTCATCGTTCTCCCCTACGACCCGCAATACTCCCGCGCCGGAGTGCAATACGCCCGCGACTCGCTCCACTACACTTACAACCGCATGAAGTTGAACACGGCCGATCGCCTGCGGAAAATCGTCGCCGGGATCGCCTTCGAAATGGCGGCGCGCCGATGGCTGGAGGCTCAGGGCGTGACCTACAGCCGGTTGGGCGCGACGGCGTTTACCGATCCGGATCGATTCGATCTCGCCATCGGCGGGCGGCGGTGTGATCTCAAGAGCTATTTGATCTATGATCGGCGCAAGATCACCGCCCTGCGCGCCGACCCGGGGTGGGCGCTCGACGCCGAGGCTTTAATCCCCGACGATCAATTTGAAGCCGAGCGCATGGGCGAAAACGATATTTATCTTTTTGGCCTGGTGGCCGGGCTCGAAGCGCATCACTCCACGGATACTCAAAAGGCCGCCGCCAAAAACCTCCCGGTGTGTCTGATGCACACGCCGCCTCAGACGGTCTGGGCCAACGCCCAGCAATGGAGATCGCTCGGATCGCTGACGCTTAAGAGCAACACCGGCGCGCCGATCACGGTGGAGATCGGCGGGCAGGGCGCGAAGCGCGAGGCCGTTCACGAACGGTTGAACCTGCCGCCCCGCGAACCCGCTCTGGCGAAGGGAGACTATTTTTCCGTGTCGTATCTCAGCGTGCCGCGCCTGCCCGACGGCGCGATTGGTTTGCGCAGTTCGGCCCTGCGGCAAACGCACGTCGTCAATGCGGTTGACTGGGCAAACATTTGGGTGTACGGCCAGAGCGTGACCTTGTGCGGTTGGATGAACAAACACGACTTCCGCGCCAAGAGCCGGCTGCTGCCGCCCGGCAGCGTGGTGAAACAATACCGGCGCACGGCCATTACCAACCGCGCACTGCCTATGCGCGAGCTTCGCCCGATGGCGGCGCTGGCCGAGCTGGCAAAGAAATATGGCTGATGATCTATACTGCACGCGGTCACAAATCTTTGCGCCCAACTTCCAACGGATTGCTCCGCAAAATCCGCTCCGCGAAAACGGATGCGTGCCGTCAGAATCCGTATTTCCGTTTGCCCATCCGTTGGAAGAAAAAGCACAGCTTATGCCCGTTGGCAGTATATAATAGACTTTGTCGAGGTAAGTTTTGGCCGCAAATTGCGCGAAGGAGGATAATTCTATGAGACGCTTTCTCAATTTTTTTGTCGGGGCTTACTGCGGCCTGATTGTAGGCGCGGTGGCGGCGCTTTTGCTCGCGCCCATGACGGGCAGGGAACTGCAATCGCAAAGCCGCATGCGCGCCGAAGTGATTGCGGCCGAAGTTCGCAAAGCGTACGAGGACAAAGAGCGCGAACTCAAAGACTATCTCGAGTCGCTCAAGGCTCCGAAGCTTGTGCCGTAAGCGGCCAACACAAAACGCCCTCGTTGAAAAAAACAGCGGGGGCGTTTTGATTCCGGCGGCCGATCCCCTCCCCTGTTGCGATGGTGTCCCGCAACGGGGGAGGGTTAGGGTGGGGGTTTTACGGCAGCGTCACCGTGTATTCAGCCGTCTGCGCCCCGGCCGGATAATCCGCTGTGCCATCGTTGATCTTCTCGTCGAACGTCGCTTTGGTCACGAGCGTCGTCGCGCCGCTCGGCCATTTGTAAACCACTGTGAAGTAATTCTTGCAGAACATGCCGCTTGTTTCGTTCTCCAGCACCGCAAACTGCTGCAAAGCGACCGGCGCGCCGTTCACCGAAAACTCAAGCCGGATGTGCTCGAAGTTCTGCTTGAGAATATCCTGCGAAGTCGCGCACCAGCCGTAATACCACATCAACCGCTGATCTTTATCGAGCGCGATGGTATAGGTGAATGTCTTTCCTATCTGCGCCAGCTCCTCGTTGCTGTATCTTTCGTTTGCGACTTCGAACAGGAACTTCGTCCTCGCTTTGAGCGCGGCTTCCGAAGTGGGCGGCGCGCCCAGCACCGGCCCGCCTTCGATCTTCAAATCGTCCGGGTTCACCCCGAAGATCACGTCCTCGGCCGCTTGCAACTCCACGTCGGTCGCGGCCAACACATGTGCTTCGTTGATAGGCACGCGCACGGTGGGAACCACGCCCGTCCCTTCCAAAAACAAACTACCGTCCTGGTTGACGATGCGCCCGGTCGGAATCTGCATGCTCATGCCTTCGGGAAGGTCAAACTGCCCGCGCCCCACTTCGGCCTCCACGCCGCCGGTAGGGAACATGCCCACGACAACCGTGCCGGGAATCTTCGAGAGGCCGTCGGCTTCGATCTCGCAAGCGCTGAAGCACGCCTGCCCCACTAACACGGCAATCTTGTCGAACTTGAACTGATCTTTGTACGGCGTGATCTTATCGGGTCTTCCTTCCGGCTCGAATTGGCCCGTCTGTTCACTGTAATACTCCAACTGCCCTTGAACGATCTCTTTGTCGTAGAGGAACCCTGCCAGCCCAATCGGGAAACCGCCGCCGTTCTGACGCAGGTCAACGATCAAAGTTGTGACGCCGTTATCTTGAAACACTTTCAGCGCGCGGACAAACACGCGGACGATCAAACCGATATCGTCTAAATTCGTGTTCAATTTGACGTAGCCAATGCCTGAATCGAGAATGCGGTACTCGACTGGCAGGGCGGTGCTGTCCGAGCCTTTGTAAATTGACGTGAAGCGAAAGCTATCGCGCTCGGCGATGGAAGTCAACGCCGCCGTCTGCGGCTCGCCGCCAGGATTCGCGAACGTCACCGTCGCCTCCGTGCCAACCGGCGTGCGAAGCAGGTAGCGCGCCTGCTGATAGCGCTTGAAACTTTCTTCCGAAAACGGCGCGACGTAATACGCAATCACTGTGCCGATGGCGCCGCCTATGGGATCGCCGTTGAATTCGGTGATCTCGGCGCCCACTTGCATCCCGGCTTGCTCTGCCGGGCCGCCTGGCATGACGTAAACCACGATCACTTTGCCGCCGTCGAGTTCACGAATCGCAAACCCGAAGCCGCCGTCGGTTTCTCGGGCGAACTCCGCATCTTGCATTGCGCCGCCGTTCAAGCCGGTGTGCCCGTCAGGGATCGATATGGCAAAATCACGCAGGGCTTTGTAAAACGCTATTTTGTCCTTTTTCTTTTCGGCATCGGCCACGCGCGGCGCGATCTCTTGATAAAGTTTTTGCCAATCCACCTCTTTGCCAGGCGAGCCGTTGAAGGCCCAATCGGTTGACACCCGCTCGAACAGTTTGTCAAAGGCCTCGGTGTAACTCAGCGCCGAATAATCTTTGGTCGCCGAGTCGGGCCGCTCGTAAAGATCAAGGGTTGGCTCGGCTTCTTGCGAAACGGCGAACGGCTTCTGATCGAGATCGACGATGGACCAGCCGGCGGGAATCGGCCCGACCGGATCGTCTTTGGTGAACAGCAGGCCGTCGTCGCCGAATCCGGCGGGGAATTGTTGGCCGTTGTCGGGCGCCCACACCACCAGTTTGCCGCCGATCACTTCGTTGTGATTCTCGCTATCTGTTTTGACCGATGCCAAATCCTCGACCCAACCGAGAGAAGGGTCGTCGCCCTCGGAGAACGGCCCGCCCAGATAATTCGGCCAATAGGCGGCGGCGAAAACCTGCACGCCCAGATCGCTGTGATCGTTGTTATCCACGTCGGCGAATTGGCCTTCGGGTTTCGCCGGAAGCTGAATCCAGTAGTCGCCGGTTAAGTTCTTCCGGTCGAGGTTGATGTAGCCAAGCGTCTGCGACTCGGCCGGCATCTGCCATTCCAGATCGCGCGTGACGAAACCGTGCATGTCGGCCAGCGCCACGGCATCTTCCAGCGAAGCAACGGTAACAAATTGATTTGTGAACGTAAGCGTGCCGGTGATCCGGTACGGTCCTTGCGGTTCGGCGCTCACCGGCGCCGGAGTCGGCGGCGGCTCGGTCGGAGCGGCAGGCGAGGCCGCGCCACCGCAGGCGGAAATTACGAGCGCGAGCATGGCAAAGAAAGAGAGTGCGCGATAGAGTTTCATTTGTGTCCCCTCAAAAATATTCGTCCTATTCGCATATTCGAGTCATTCGTGATAAAGGAGTCTTATTTGCGACAAGGTCTATTTCACCGTGACATCATATTCGTATGTGTGCGTTCCCGCCGGATAATCGGACAGGCCGTCGTTAATCTTTTCATCGAACGTCATCTTGATCAACAACGTATGTTGGCCTTCGGGCCAGTCGTAAAGCAAGGTGTAATAGTACCGGCAGATCAGGTTGTCCTGTTGTGATTCATTTTCTACAATCGTGAACTGGCTGTAGTCTACCGGCGTGCCGTTCACTATGAATTCCAGCGTGATGTGGCTCCAGTTGTCTACGAGCAGGGTTTTGGTGGTGGTGCACCAGCTCGTGCCAAATAGCGCGTTCTGATCTTTGGCGAGGGCGACGGTGTAGGTGTAAGTCTTCCCGGCCTGCGAGAGTTCGGCGCTGTCGTATTTCTCCGTAGCGAAGGCTTCGAGGAACTGCATGTCGTTGGTGTATTTTTCTTGCGTCGTCGCCGGAGAAGCGATCACCGGCGCTCCTTTGATTTTGAGATCGGTCACTATCGCTACGGCGGCCGTTGCCTGTTGGCGCGCTTCGAGCGTTGCCATAGACGGCGGCTTGAACGAGGAGACTGTAGGCGCGCATGCAAGCGCGGCCAGCGCCAGGGTGACGAAAGCATACAGAGCGCGATGGCGATTCATGATGCCTCCTTAATCACTTAATCTCAAACTGATAACTCGCCACTTCTGTGGTAAACAGCGTGGTGCCGGACACCACCAGCACCGCGCTTTCGCCGCTGGCAAGAGTGAGCGTTATCGTTCCGGTGTTCGCGTCGTCGAGCGGCAAACGCGTCACCGTTGTTGGCGAGCCTTTGTGAATCACTTGCGCCACAAATGTCTGCGGCAAGGCATTGTCCATCCGCACAAAGCCCGCCCCATCCCAACCGCCCTCGCCGCTTTCGAAATCTTCGGCGTAGCTCAGTTCGGGGATAGAGATGTCGTCAACCAGGAATCCTGGGCGGGTCACCGCATCGTCGGTGATGTATTCAAAGCGCACCAGAATCTTTTGGCCGGCATACGCCGAAAGGTCAACGGACTCTTCGACCCATTCTGCCTGCGTTCCGCCGCCCGAGTTGTCGTTGTAGCCGCAGCCAAAGCTGTTGCCGGTCGGGTCTTCCTCGGTGCAAGATGGCGTTTGGAGAATAGTCCAAGTCGCTCCGTTATCGGGCGAGACTACAAGGTAGGCAAAATCGTAATCCTTCTCAATCGCCCACCAAGCCCAGTAGTCTAGCCTGGCCGTCGTCAATCCGGTCAAGTCAAACTCGCGAGTGAGAGTCGTGTCGCTTTTATCGTTGCGATGACTCCAAAAAGAAAACTTGCCGCTGTGGGCCTCGGTTGGCGCCACGTTGACGTGGCGCGAACCGGCGAAAGAGATTGTGATTTGCCCGGAGCAATTGATCGCGTAATAGTCGGCGGCGAATTGATGCACGGTGGCCGATGTCAACGCGACCGGGCAATCGTTAAAAGTGTCGGCCGGCGATTCTACTTTGGGCGCATTGGGGTAATTATGATAATAGTATCGGCCATCGGCGACAGATGAATCGCCGAGGTAGTTGGCAATGACCCAGTCGGAAAACAGGCCAACAGCAGTGATGGGCTGGCCGGTGGTTGGGTCGGAGAGGCCGCGCGCGGCGAGGGTATCCTCCACCGCGCGGAAGCCGTTCGCCTTATCGGCTTCCAATTGCTTTAGCGCCTCGTTACCAAAGCGGTCAAGGAAATAATCCATGAACAAGAACCCGGCGCCGTAGTGCGGGAGCGAATCGCCGCTGCCGCCGTCTTCGCTCCAGGCGTTCAACTGCAAATCCGGATCGGCGACGAAGGAATAGTCGAAGCCGCCCGCGTCGTAGCCGTTGAGAAGCTCGGCCAACACCGACGACCCTTCGTTCATCCACGTTTCCTCGTTGCCATCTTCATTGTCCTGAATCATGTGCTGGAACTCGTGAGCCAGCACGCTCAACAAATATGAATCGCCGGGGTTGGTGCTATCGGCGTTGATGTAAAACATTTCTTTTTCGTTGGAGAATTCGTGCGCCAGATGTGAAAATCCGTCCGCCGACGATTGGTAGCCAGCCGTAGAAGAGCCCATTCCGCGCGCGAAGAGGATGTACAAGTGCGGGTCGTCGTCAATGCCAGGAATTCGTTCGCTTCCGAAATATTCACGGTCGGTCACGTAGATTTTGTTTTGGAATTCGTCCATCGCTTTCTTCACGTCCCCGTCGTTTACGCTCACACCGTCTTCGGCAAAGAAATAGACGTTGTCCGTTTTGTAAATCAAGCGCGCCGTTATCGGAAAGGTCTGGTTCGAGTCCGTGTTTGATACGTAGAAATTTAACTCCGTGCCAACAGGGTAATCGGGCGAGGCGGCATTCACAACCGTGGGAATGTCCTGGATGCCTTTGAGCCGCATCGCCAACTCTCGCAAGTTGTTCGCCGGAATGATCTCCTCATCTAGGGTTCTTAGCGTCTCCGCTGAACCCGGCTCAGTGTTGAGCACGATTGGCGGTTGCGGCGTGGCCGTCGGCTCGAACGGAAGGTCGGTAATGAAGGGTATATGAATGTCTGGCGTTATCTGAATTGGGCTAAACTGCCGGTAGCCGTAAAAAGCAAGCCCGCCAGCTACGACGGCGAGCGCGCACAGACAGCACAAAGCGACAATTACTACAACGATGATTATGGCTATTCGATTTGTCAAGCGAGGACTCCTGTCAATGCACAATACACAATGCTCAATACCCAATGTTCAATGCGTGTGTTCTTCATCATTCATCATTCATCGTTCATCGTTCAGAATCGGGCATGGCCTGTTCAATGGACTCCGGCGACTCGCCGGACTCGAGCCGATCCACCACATCGCCGAATTCCGGCCCCAAATCCTCGCCCATTTCCGATCCCATCTTGCGCATGAACTTGGCGACCGACTTCGGATCGTTTTCGTCCACGTCGCCAAAGTTCGAGGGATCGGCCATCGACTCCATGCGCGACTCTTCCGATTTCGCGATCCGCACCCGGCTAATGACCCGCCGGATGTTGGCGCTGCCGCAGACTGGGCATTTGGGTTTGGCGGTGTCATACTCGGCATACGACAGGCGGATGCTCACTTTGTTTTGACAGGACTGACAACTGTAATCATAGAGCGGCATAGCTTCCTCCATCATTGACGACAGACGATAGACGATAGACGACCGTTGTCCGCCGTCTGTCGTCCGTCGTCCATTGTTTATCGTCTATCGTCGTAAAGAATTTTAGCACATCACTCCCTGCTATAATATCGTTCATGAGCGATCCGCTGTTCGTGCGCCAACGCATACCTTTGCTCATCGTCATCTCCGGCCCGTCGGGCGTGGGCAAAGATGCGGTGCTCCAGCGCCTGAAAGAGCGAAACGTTCCCATGCACTTCGTGGTGACGGCCACCACGCGCGCGCCGCGCCCGGGCGAAATTGAAGGCGTAGACTACTTCTTCGTCACCAACGACACGTTCGCCGAGATGATCGAGCAGAACGAATTGCTCGAATATGCCATCGTCTATAACGATTATAAAGGCATCCCCAAGGAACAAGTGCGCCGCGCGCTGGCCACCGGCAAGGACGTGATCATGCGGGTGGACGTGCAAGGCGCGGCCACTATCCGCAAGCTGTACCCCGGCGCTCTGCTCATCTTCATCACCACCGGCTCGGAAGAGGAACTCGTCAAGCGATTGACCGCCCGCGAAACCGAAACACCGGAAGGGCTTAAACTCCGCATTGCCACCGCGCGCCGCGAGCTGAATCGCATCACCGAATTCGATTACTGCGTGCTGAATCCCGAATTTCAACTTGACTCCGCGGTCGATACCGTCTTGGCTATTGTGGAAGCCGAACACAACAAAGTGGAACCGCGCGTGGTGGAACTGTGAACAACACTCCGTCCAATTTCGATGCCGGCGGCCCGCCCCAGCCCCCGCCGCCGCGCTACGTCACCCTGCCCACCGTCCGCCCTTTTGTGACGTACGTTTTGTTCGGATTGAACATCCTCATCTTCCTTCTGCAAAGCCTCACCGGAAGAGACATCTGGTTTTACTTCGGCGCAAAAATCAACGAGTTCATCATCGCCGGTGAATGGTGGCGATTGGTCACGCCCATGTTCCTGCACGCCGGGCTGGCGCACATTGCGTTCAATTCATATGCCCTCTACATCTTTGGCAAGCAAGTCGAAGCGCTCTTCGGTCATCGTCGCTTTTTGATCATTTACTTGCTGTCGGGCATTGCCGGTTCGGTGCTGAGCTTCGCCATGAGTCCGAGTCCCTCCGTCGGCGCCTCGGGCGCAATCTTCGGGTTGATCGGCGCGCTGTTGATTTACCTCTACCGCCATCGCCAGCTCTTCGGCGAGCGTGGCCGCCGTCAACTCATGCAAATACTCGCCGTTGCCGGAATCAACCTGGTGATCGGACTCTCGCCGGGCATCGACAATTGGGGGCACGTCGGCGGGTTGATCGGCGGCGTTGTGCTGACGTGGCTCATCGGCCCGATCCACACCCTGGAGCGCGAACCGCCGGGCGACCCCTTCATCGCCGACCGCAACCGGCTCGGATTGCCGCAGTGGCTGGCCGTGTTTGCCGTGGCGCTGGCGTTGGGAGCAATCACGTCTATCAGCGTCATGCTGCAAAGATAACAATCCTAAGATCATGCTCGACACTCGCCCCTCCCCCATCGCCGGACAATGGTACCCCGGCGACCCCAAACGACTGGCCTCTTCCGTTGACAAATATCTCGCCGAGGCCTCCACGCCGGGCGTGCCGGGCGCGCTTGTTGGCCTGATCGCGCCGCACGCCGGACACGCCTATTCGGGCGCGGTCGCCGCGCACGCCTTCAAGGCCGCGCAAGGGATGAAGGTGGATACTGTTGCGGTGATCTCGCCCATGCACCATCCGTATTCGCCGCCCCTGCTCACCACCGCGCACGAGGCCTACTCGACTCCGCTCGGCGACGTGCTGGTGGATCGTGATGCGACGAGTTCGGTACAAGCCGCGTGCGATGTTCCCGTCACGCCCATCCGCCGCGACCCGGAACACTCGCTGGAGATCGAACTGCCATTTCTGCAAAGAGTCCTGCCGGCCTTCAAATTGATCCCGATCATGATTCGCGATCAAACGCTCGAAGTGACGCAAGCCCTCGCCCGCGCCCTGGCCGCCGTTCTGCGCGGGCGCCGTGCTCTGCTCGTCGCCAGTTCCGATCTCTCCCACTTCTACCCCAGGCCCGCCGCAGATAAATTCGACGCTTACCTCCTCGACCGGATCGATCACTTCGACGCCGAGGGTGTTTTGCAAGCCGAAGAAGACGGCAAAGGATTTGCCTGCGGCAAAGGCGCAATTGCCGCTGTGCTGTTGGCATCCAAAGCCCTCGGCGCCACTCATGCGCGCGTCGTCCAACACGCCACGTCGGGCGATGTGACGAAGGATTACAATTCGGTGGTTGGCTACGGCGCGGCGGTGATATGGAAAGAGTGACTCGTGAGGCGTGATTCGTGACTAGCGCCTCACGAGTCACGAGTCACGAATGATTTCAGACTCAACTGTGGACATCCTCCGCCTCCTCGGCGTCATCGTCCTCGTCCTCGCCAACGCCTTCTTCGTCGCCGCCGAGTTTTCGTTGGTCAGCATCCGCCGCACGCGGGTAGACGAATTGATCCAGCAAGGACACCCCGTGGCGGCGTTCGTCAAAAGAGCGCTCGAAGACCCCGACCGTTTCATTGCCGCCACGCAACTCGGCATCACGTTAGCCAGCCTCGGGCTCGGCTGGCTGGGCGAGCCGGCGCTGGCGCATTTTGTCGAGCCGGTGGTTTCACTTTTGCCCGAAGCCTGGATCGGTTTCGCCAGCCGCTCGATCTCCGCCGCCCTCGCCTTCACCGTCATCACGTTTCTGCACGTCATCATCGGCGAACTCATGCCCAAATCCGTCGCCCTGCAAAACCCGGAGCGCACGGCCTTGTTCGTCGCCCGCCCGACGCTGCTCATCGAAACGATCTTCAAACCGGCCATCTGGTTTCTCAACGGCAGCGGCAATTTTCTGCTCCGGCTCATCGGCGTGCGCGCCGCCAGCGGCCGTGAAATGGTGCACTCGGTGCAAGAACTGAAAATGCTGGTCGAGGCCTCCGAAGAAAGCGGCGTGCTGGAAGACTCCGAACGCGAAATGCTTCACGCCGTATTCGACTTCAGCGATCTCACCGCCCGCGAAGTGATGATCCCGCGCACCGAGATGATTGCCGTCGACGGCGACGCGCCGCTGGACGAATTGATCCAATTGGCAATCAAACACCCGCTGTCAAAATTTCCGGTGTACGAGGGCGATATTGATCACGTCATCGGCATCGCCAACACCAAGGACTTGGTGCGTGTCCAGCACGGCGAGCGCAAAGCCGCCACCATTCGCGGCTTCATGCGCGAAGCATTCTTCGTGCCGGACACGATCCGCCTCGACAACCTGCTGCGGCAATTTCGCGCCAAACGTCAGCACCTGGCCATCGTGCTGGACGAATACGGCGGCACGGCGGGGTTAGTCACCCTCGACGACATCATCTCGCAGATCGTCGGCGAAGTGCGCGACCACTTCGACAAATCCGCCCCCGCCATCCAACGCCTGCCGGACGGCTCGGCGCTCGTGGACGGCATGACCCGCATCGAAGACGTGAACGATCACTTTGGCCTGAACTTGCGCGACGAAAACTACGACACCCTCGCCGGTTTCATCCTCGGCAAACTCGACCGCATTGCCAAAGTGGGCGACACGGTTGAAGCCGATGGGGTGAAGTTGAAAGTAGAAGCGATGGATGGGTTGAGGATTGAGAGGGTGAGTGTGATTCAAAGCAAAAACGAATGATATAATCTTCCGCACGGAGAGAAGCGACCATGAAAAGACCGTCGAAACCCCGATTAATGGGCCGCCACATCGTGACCAATCCAAAAATCTGCCACGGCAAGCCGACTTTTCGCGGCACGCGGGTTCTGGTTTCGGATGTGCTGGAGCAGGTCGCCTGCGGCATGGCGTGGGAAACAATTGTCGAACAATGGAACAATAGCATCACCAAAGAAGCCATTCGCGAAGCTGTCCAATTAGCCAGTCAAGCCCTGCTCAAACATGCCGACGAGTTCATTCTTGAGCCGGTACCCGGGTGAACATTCTCGACGAAAATATTCCGAAGGATCAACGCCAGCTTTTAGAAAGTTGGCGCATCCACATTCGGCAGATAGGCGTCAATGTGGGGCGGCGGGGTATGCAAGATGACGAGATCATCCCTTTCCTGCAGCAACTGCGCCGCCCTACTCTTTTCACGCGCGATGAAGATTTCTATGATCGCGGACTGTGCTATACCAAATATAGCTTGGTTTATCTGGCAATCGAAAAATCCGAAGCGGCAGTGTTTGTTCGTCGCTTGCTTCAACATCCTCAATTTGATACGCAAGCCAAGCGAATGGGCGCTGTGATTCGCGTCTCGCGTGCCGCAGTATCTTGCTGGCGTTTACATGCTGAGAGAGAAATGCGTCTCATTTGGAAATAAAAAATCCGCGGCCATCTGCGTTCATCCGCATTTATCTGCGTCCCTGAAAAATCGGCTCGCGGCTAGAATCCCACCATGTACGCAGAGATCCTCCCCCTCGGCCTCCCTCTCACCTCCCCCTTCCACTACAGCATCCCCGCTGACCTCCAACCCCGCCTCGCCGCCGGGCACCTTGTCGAAATCTCCTTCGGCGCGCAAAAAGTGCAGGGCCTCGTCGTCGCCCTCTCCGACGAACCGCCCGAAGGCGTCGCCGAATTCAAACCCGTCGAGTCCCTGGTGGACGAGCACCCAGTCCTCACTCGCGCCCAACTCGATCTCGGTTACCACCTCGCCCATCACTACCTCGCGCCGCTGGCCGACTGCCTGGCCCTCATGCTCCCGCCCGGCCTGGCCAAACAAGGCGACACCGAATACGAACTTACCGGCCTCCCGTTCGACGCTGAGACCGATCTGCAATTCCGCGTTCTGCAACTTCTTGAAGAGCGCGGCCCACTGCGCGGGAAGCAATTGGAACACGCTTTCCCAAAACGGAATTGGCATGCCGCCGTCGACAGACTCGTAAAACTTGCCGTTATCAAGAAACGCGCCGTGCTCCAGCCGCCTTCGATTCGGCCAAAACACATTCGCACCGTTCGGCTAATCATTCCTCCTGCCAAATTGCCGGAAGCCAAACTCAGGCTTGGATACAGCCCCCTTCATGCCGATATTCTCGATTACCTCGTCGGCCTGTGGCCCGGCCAACCTGTCCAGCCCGATGTTCTGCGGATCATGGATTGCACAGAGGCCGATCTTCTGCCGTTTGTCCAGCACCGATGGATTGAAATCACCGACCCCGAACCGGTCATTGCGCCCGTCTATCCAAGCAGCATAATGGAGAAATGGGTCGAGGAGCACGCCCCCAAACACCCAAAGGCAACTGCCGTGCTTCGCGCTTTGTGCGGCCCTCCTCACGCTATCCCGCTCACTGACCTGCCTGACATCCCCTTTAGGATCATCAAATTCCTCGACCAGAAAGATATGGTGAACTACTCAGTCAATCCGCCGCGCATCATTCTCAAACTCACCGGCGCACAAGTGGCGTGGGGTGTGAATCTGCTGCGCCGCCCTCGACATACCGCTGTTCTGGATTTCTTGGCGAAACACCCCGAGCCGATCCCTGCCAGTTGGGTCTATGCCGAGACTGGCGCAACGCCGGCCATACTTAAAGATTTGGCCGAGCGCGACTTGATTGGACTCGGCCATGAAGAGATCGTGCGCGATCCGCTGGCCGAGAAAATTTTTGTTCCGTCGTCTCCGCCCGCGTTGACCCGTG
>CAYYCF010000030.1:0-3560 GCA_964470235.1 uncultured Anaerolineales bacterium
CCGGAGAGGAGTTGGGCCGGCTGGGCGCGACGGTCATCGAGCGCTTGCAGTTGCGTGGCGAATTCGGCGTGGTGCTCGCCGGCGGCGTGTTCCAGGCGGGGGAGATCGTGAGCGGGTCGTTGCGCCGTAAGATTCACGCACTCGCGCCCGACGCTCGGCTGATGCCACCGGTCCACCCTCCGGCGCTGGGGGCAGTCTTCATGGCATGGCGCAAGTTAGGTCTGCCGCCCGACGCCGAGCGCCTGGAACGCGCCCAGGCAATAGCCCGAGACCGACGGTGACAGGTCGAGACGTCGTATTGCAGGCCGTCACAGAGCCGGGCGTCGCGGCTATCCTGCGTGCTGGCGACGCCCGGTTCTTTCCGCAAGCCGCAGCGGCGTTGGTCTCCGGCGGCATTCGCGCAATTGAAGTCACGCTCACCACGCCGGGGGCAATTTCAGCCATCACGCGCATGGCGACCGATGCGCCGGAGGCCGTCGTTGGAGCCGGAACCGTGCTCACCGCCGACGAGGCTCGGGCCGTGCTCGGAGCAGGCTCACGTTTCATTGTGAGTCCGGTCTTTGCGCCGGAGGTTTGCCGGATTGCGAAAGAGGCGGGCGCGGTTTGCATCCCCGGCGCGCTCACACCGGCCGAGATCTTCAACGCCTGGCAGGCGGGTGCGGATTTGGTGAAGGTCTTTCCAGCCGGCCTCTTCGGCCCGCGCTATCTGCGCTACCTCCGCGAACTGTTCCCCCACATTCCGCTGTTCCCGACCGGCGGCCTCGACCTCGACAACGCGAGTGAGTACATTACAGCGGGCGCGGCCGCCGTCGGGCTTGGGGGCAATTTGGCTGACGCACACGCACTGACGACCGGGAAGGTAGAGCCGCTCGCCGAACGAGCGCGCACGCTCGTCAGCAAGATCGAAGAAGCACGCCGGGAATAGCCATGCCAGAGATCGTCGCCCTCGGCGAAGCCATGCTTGTGTTCGCGCCGACTGATGTCGGCAGGCTACGCGAGGCGACTCACTTTCGTCGTTTCCTCGCCGGGGCCGAAGCTAACACCGCTGTCGCGTTCGCCCGGCTGGGGCACTCGGTCGGCTTCATCGGGCAAGTCGGCGACGACGAATTTGGCGCGATGATTGTTGGCTTGCTGAGGGCCGAGGGCGTGGACACCACTCACCTGCGGCGCGTCCCCGGCGCGTTTACAGGAATCTACTTCAAGGAACGATCTGGCTCGCACAACGCGCCGCGCGTCTTCTATTATCGCGCTGGTTCCGCGGCCAGTCAGCTTGCGCCGGACGCTCTCGACCCCGCCGGCTTTGCTGGCGCGCGGCTCGTTCACCTCACCGGAATCACCCCGGCGTTGAGCGACTCGTGCGCTGAGGCCATGCGCCGCGCGATCACACTGGCGCGGGAGGCCGGGGCGCGCATTTCATTCGATCCGAACTACCGCGCCAGACTTTGGCCGCGGGAGGCCGCCGCGCCGATTCTTCGAGAGTTCACGGCCCAGGCCGACATCGCGCTGCCGAATGCCGAAGAGGCCCGAATGGTCGTCGGCGAAGGTAAGTCGGAGACGTTGGCACGCGGGTTTCGCGATCTGGGGCCGCAGGTGGTCGCGATCAAACTCGGAGAGGCAGGCGCGGTCGGGTTGCAGGGCAAGGCGTTCGTGCGGGTTCCCGCCGAAGCGGTAGAGGTCGTCGATCCGGTCGGCGCGGGCGATGTGTTCAACGCCGGCTTTCTCTCAGGGGTGCTGCGTGGCTGGAGTATCGAACGTGCTCTTAAACTCGGGGTATATCTCGGCGCAGCCGTGGTAACCGGTGTGGGAGATATGGACAGACTGCCCGATGTCGGCGAGTTGCAGAAGTGGTTGAGGGCTATGGACGATGACCTCGCAAATGTTGCGTGAGATCGAAGAACAACCCGAGGCGTTGCGACGGCTTCTAGCGGAAGGATGGCCGGAGGTCAACCGCGCGGCGGAGGCCATTCGCGGGCGGCAGGTGAATTGTGTCCAACTGGCGGCGCGAGGTTCGTCCGACAACGCCGCCCGCTACGGCCAGTATCTCTTTGGCGCACTCGGCGGCTTCGTTGCCGGTCTGGCCGCGCCCTCCTTGTACACGGTCTACGGTTCGCCGCCGCGCCTGCCGGGCGTGCTGGTGATTGGGCTGTCGCAGTCAGGACAATCGCCCGACGTGGCCGAAGTGGTGAAGATCGCGCGCGGTCAGGGCGCGCTGACGATCGCAGTCACGAATCATTCAGACTCTCCCCTCGCGCAGGCCGCCGAATACCTGATTTGGCTCCGGGCGGGTGAGGAACGCAGCATCCCGGCGACGAAGACGTACACCAGCCAACTCCTCGCGCTGGCGATGCTCGGCACCGCGCTCAGCGGGCAGGCACAGTTTGTGGCCGAACTCCAGGCCGTCCCGGAAGCGGTGGCTGAAACACTGCACCTGCGCTCTCAGATCGAAGACGTGGCTGAGGGCTACGGTGAGGCCATTCGGATGCTAGTCATCGGCCGCGGCTTCAACTTCGCCTCGGCGCACGAGATCGCGCTCAAACTGCAAGAGACTGCCTACGTAATGGCGCTCGCCTTCTCGTCAGCCGATTTCCGGCACGGGCCACTTTCGTTGGTCGAATCGGGCCTGCCCGTGTTGGTGCTTGCTCCCGCCGGCCGAGTCCAAGCCGAACTGCTTGCGCTGGCGCGCGAATTGCGAAGCTGGGGAGCGGGCGTGCTCATCATCGGCGATGGCCCATCAGCCGATCCGGCCCCTCCGGGTCACTACCTTCGCCTGCCAGTTGCGGTGCCAGAATGGCTGTCGCCACTCACCGTGGCGGTCGTCGGGCAGTTGTTGGCACTGGCGCTGGCGACTGCCAAAAGGCTCGAAGCGGATCGACCGCGGCGGCTTCGGAAAGTGACGACTACCCTCTGACTGCTGCCACGCCGTCCAAAACGTGACGTCGCGTCCGGTCGCACCGAGTTTGGAGGAATCGAATGGAGGCGGCAATGGCGTGGAGATGGCTGTTACTTCATTCTGACTTGAGGCTGGGTCGCCGTTTCGACGGGCGGAGTCGCGGCTGGAGCAGTTGGCGTCGGCGCGAGCAGGCCGAGGCTATCGTGGAGCTCAGAGGCCGGCAGCCGTTTCGCTCGCTCGCGGATTTTGTTCAACGCGCGAACTTGGATCGCCAGGCGATGGAGTCGCTCGTCCTGGCCGGAGCTTTCGACTCGCTCGGCGAACGTCGCCAGCTCTTGTGGGATCTGGCTGAGGCCTTCGACATCGCCCGCCGCCCTCAGGGACTGCCACTACACATCGCCGACGAGCGCGCCACCATGCGCCCGATGGCGACGACGAAAAATTGGTGCTTACCTTCGCGTCGACAGGCGTGACCGCCGGAATGCATCTCGCCGAAGTGCGCCGCGATGCGTTTGCCCGTGCCGGGTGTCTGTCTTATCACCGGCTTCAAAAAACGCGGATCGGGGCCACGGTCAAGGTTGGCGGTTTGGTCGCCGACGGCGTGCGTCGGCCTCCGACGGCCCATGGGACTGCGTTCCTCAGGCTGGACACACCCGAGGGGATGATCGAC
>CAYYCF010000030.1:3660-14309 GCA_964470235.1 uncultured Anaerolineales bacterium
TTTGTTTTGTTGGAGATGGGAATGCCACGCCGAAGCGTGCGGCTGAATGTCACCGTATATAAGAAAGAACACGAATGGCTGGCCCGGATCGCCGAGTATGAGGCCGAGACGGTTGACCAGATCATTCGCCAGTGGCTTCGCGCCGCTGCTCGGCAGTGGGGGCTGGATCCGAATTCTCCAACCGCCGATGGCAACCGGCGTGGCCCGACCGAAAAGACCCGAATCCGGGCCGAAGTTTTCAAAGGCATCAAGACCGCGCACCCTTCGTGGGGCTACGACCGTGTCGCCATTGAAGCCAGCAAGGAATTGGGCGAGAGTGTCAGCGCCGAGACGGTTCGCAACGCCTACCGACTGATGGGTTGGAAATGGCAGCGCGCTGATCGGATTCGTTGAGAAGCCGCATGGACGATCCCAACATACCTCGCTCTCCATCTCAACAACTGCAACATCCTGACGAGTGCGGCGAAGACATCGCGATCATCCTCGCCAAAGCGTATGCAATTGCCCGGGCGCGAGCACGCCAAGTCCGTGCGGAACGGCCAAGGCAGTCGCCAGCGAAACTCGATATGCTGCCTGCTCACACTGATCACACTGAGCACTGAGTGAGACGGCAGGCTGATCATTTCCAACCGAATACGCCACAACTTGTTGCGCGTGCGTCAACCCGGAGTAGAATACAAAGCGTGCAAGAAGAATGGCTCACGGTCCAGCAAGCTGCCGAACTTGCTGGATACCATGCAGACACTATTCGCAAATTAGTCCGAACCGGACAGATCTCCGCTCGCAAATGGGGACGCGACTGGCAGGTAAGCCACAAAGGACTGAAGGCTTATCTTGCCAAAGTCGACCGGCTGGGGCAAAAGCGAGGCCCGAAAACGAGGTCTTGACAGGGTATGATATAATTACCCTACATATAGGATATTTATAACCCTAGAGACGGGCCGCGCGAGTGTTGGCGCACTTACGCGACCCTTACCCAACCGCCGGGTTAGCGGCGGCGGGCTGACCCAATTCTACCATTCGACGGGCGACCTGCCTCTTTACGGCGGGCTGCCCGTTTTCATTTCTCGCGGGCGCTGGGCGCAATCCGGCGCTACGCCCGCCGTTGCGCTCTGCCCACCAAATCGAAAGGAAAACCAAATATGAAAGAATACGAGGCCGACCTTATTAAACTGCTAGCCGCGTTGACAGCGGCCCCGCGTTGGATGACTGCCCTCATCATTGCCGACGGCGCAACGTTTATCTGGGCCGACACCGACTTCTGGCGTATCCTATCCGCAGTGCTCTCGGTGCTTTTCGCCGGAGTCGAAACGTATGCCGCTGCCTCCATGATGCGCGCCTGGCGACAGGCCAGACCGGGCACCTCACCGGAACGAAACCAGTTCTGGCTCTGGCTGGTTACTCTGTTGGTGCTGGTCGTGGTCATGATGCCACCGATCTACGCCAACACCACACGCATTGCCTTTCAGAATTTGCCTGGCTGGGTGCTACTCATCTGGTCAATCTGCGTTGCGGCTTCGACGTTTCTGGTCGTCGGCGGAGTCGGCTACGCCGAAAAAGCGCGGGCAGGGCGCGGCCCAACGGTACCAGTCGTTCGACGTAGAATTCCACACGCCCGGTGGGCGTGCGAAACTTGCGATCTCGATGAGCAACGGGCGGCATGGCCGCCGACGCTGGCAGCAGACTCAATCCGCGCCTATACAGTACAAATACCCATCAGTTTCTATCAGCTGTCTGTTGCCAAAGAGAGCGAGTTGCTTTACACTGGCGGGGCTTCAGATGATAGAAAGCAAAAGCGTCGTCGGGGCAGGGGATTTATGTTGGGTGCGGCTGGAGGCCGCGCTATGAAAGAACGGAAGGAAACCGAATCATGCAAATGAATGCCGCATCCGCAAAACGCCTCGCTGCCAAGCGTTGCATTGAGTTGGTCATCACCCTCTTCACAGTTGCTTCATTGGCAACGACGCTGTCCGCTCTACTCCCCCTGCGCTGCCCAACCCGTAGGCATCCGACGCGGCTATCGCCGCGCCTCACGATTCGGATTGGCTCACGCCGACGTTGTGCGAGCGTCCGACGGTGTGCGCTTCGCCTCACGATCCCAACGCGCCGCTGCTGGACGAATGGGCCGGGCGCATCGCCGATCGGTTGAAAGAAAGCGCGGATGTCTACGCCTTCTGCCACTGTCCCGACGAAACGTTCTCGCCGCTCATCTGCCGCGAACTGCGCAGGCGAATGGCGGCGCGGGTGAAGGTGGAGCCACTGCCAAAGGATAGAAGCCTCGAAATGCCGGTGAAAACAGCCACGTCCATAGCCCCGCCCAATCTGGCTTTCATAAAATACTGGGGCAATCGTGATCACGCCCTGCGCCTGCCGCTCACCGGCTCCCTCTCGATGAATCTTGCCGGATTGCGCACGCGCACGGCAGTGACGTTCGATCCGGCTCTCGGCGATGATGAAGTAGTGATCGGCGGCAAAGCGCAAACGGGAGAGGCGCGGCGGCGAGTCGTCGAACATCTGGATCGCGTGCGTCAACGCAGCGGCATTTCAACTCGTGTCCGAATGGAAAGTGAAAACAACTTTCCATCGGGAACGGGCATCGCCTCGTCGGCCTCGGCCTTTGCCGCGCTCACTACCGCGGCCTGCGCGGCGGCGGGACTGCAACTCTCGGAGCGCGAGCTTTCGATTCTCGCCCGGCAAGGTTCGGGGTCGGCCAGCCGCTCCATCCCCGCCGGTTTCGTGGAATGGCAAGCCGGAACGAACAATGACGACTCGTTTGCGTTCTCCATTGCCGCGCCCGATCATTGGGCGCTGACCGATTGCGTTGCTATCGTGAGCGGCGAGCACAAAGCCGTCGGCTCGACCGGCGGCCACGCGATAGCGCACACCAGCCCGCTGCAAACGGCGCGCATCGAAGACACCCCGCGCAGGCTCGGCCTCTGCCGTGAAGCATTGTTGGCTCGCGACTTCCCGCGCTTCGCCGAAATCGTAGAAGAAGATTCCACGATGATGCACGCCATCATGATGACCTCGCGCCCACCGCTGTATTATTGGCAGCCGCCGACATTGGCGATTATGGACGCGGCGCGCGAATGGCGGGCGAGCGGCCTGCCCGCTTGCTTCACCATTGACGCCGGGCCCAACGCGCACGTCATCACGCTGGTTGAGCACGCGAGTGAAGTTGAAAAGCGGCTGCGCGCCATCCCCGGCGTGCAAAACGTGTTAGTGGCTTCTGCCGGCGGCGGCGCGGAGTTGGTCGACCGATAGAAGAACCCGCCAGATGTATAATGCCCCCACAAGGACTTCACTCAAATGTTTGACTCTCTCCGCAATTTTGCGGTGTTCGTCGTCATGCTTGGCGGGCTGATCTTCTTTCACGAACTCGGCCATTTCCTCACCGCTCTCTATTTCAAAATCAAAGTCAAAGAATTCGGCATCGGCTTTCCGCCGCGGCTGATTGGCACGGCGCGCGACAAGAACGGCAACCGCCGTTGGTTCTTCGGCCAAGCGCCCGAAGACCTCGACCCCGACGACACCATCCTTTCCCTCAACTGGATTCCGCTGGGCGGCTTTGTGCGCCCGGCGGGCGAAGACGACCCGACCGTGCCCGATGGCCTGGCCTCTGCGCCCAAACGCGCGCGGCTGTCGGTGCTGGCCGCCGGGCCAGGCGCGAACTTCTTGCTCGGCTTCGTCCTTTTCACTCTCAGCTTTCTCACCGGTTGGCCCGAGCCCACGGGCAAAGTGCGCATCGCCGACGTGGTGGCCGGCGCGCCCGCCGCGCAGGCCGGCATCCTGCCCGACGATATTGTGCTGACTGCCAACGGCGAAGCGGTCTCGTCCGAGAATAATCGCTTGAGCGAAATCATTCACGATAGCCTAGGGGAGCCGGTCGCGCTCACGCTCCAACGCGGCGATCAGATTCTTAACGTCACCGTTGTTCCCCGCGCCGATTGGCCCCAGGGTCAAGGCCCCACCGGGATCGTGCTCGACGCCGATTGGAAACTGGTCGGCTATTCCTTCCCCGACGCGGCGGCCAATGGATTCGGGCACGTCTTCTTCCAAATACGTGAGACGGCAATGCTGCCCGTGCGGCTGATCGTCGGCCAGATCAAACCCGCCGACGTGGAAGTAGTGAGCTTGCCAGGACTCAAACGCTACAGCGACGACGCCGTCAGTCTGGCGCTGCGGTTGGGCGCCTGGTTTCCGCTGTTGAACCTGGCCGGCGGCATCAGCGTGGCGCTGGCGCTTACGAATCTGTTGCCCATCCCGGCCCTCGACGGCGGGCGCATCCTGTTTGTGTTGATCGAAGCTGTGCGTCGGCGGCGCATGGACCCGCTCCGCGAAGGGTACGTCCACATGATGGGGCTCTTCGTGTTACTGGTTTTGATGGCCTTCCTGGTGATCAACGATCTGCGCCGCCTATCCATCTCTCCCTGACATCTGCCATAGATGTTATCGGGAATAATTTTTTTATCACGAATATCGCGAATGCTCGAATGTCACGAATAAAAACCTACGTAAAACATTCGTCGTATTCGTCCATTCGTGTTATTCGTGATTGAAGAACCTTATTTCCAATAAAGTCTCATGCCGAAACAAACCCGCAAGCCCTTCTCGCAAGTGCTGGCTGACCTTGCGAACGAAAAGCATCCCCCATCTAAAGAAGACCTCTACGCGGTGTCCGATCTCGGCGGCAAACAGTTACAACAATTCGCCGCCGGATGGCGCCGCTTGTCGGCGGCGCGCCGCCTGCGCCTCCTGACCGATATGGGCGAGCTGGCCGATGATCACGTCGAATTCAACTATCACGCCATTGCCCGCGCCGCGCTCGAAGACGAAGATGATAAAGTGCGCGCCGCCGCCATCCACAACTTGTGGGAAGATCAAAGCGCCGACTTGATCGGCCCTTTCGTCAAAGCTCTCACCCAAGACAAATCGGCAGTGGTGCGCGCCGCCGCCGCGTCGGCGCTTGGCATCTACGTCTATCAAGGCGAAACGGAAGAACTGCCGCCGGCCAAAGCCAAAGAGGTCGAAGATATTTTGCTCAAAGTTTTCGGCGGCGCGGACACTATTGAAGTCCGCCGCCGCGCGCTCGAGGCGGTCAGCTTTTCGGGCCGCCGCGAAGTGACGGCCGCTATCGCTGCCGCGTACGAAACCGGGCCGGAGTTGATGCGCGTCAGCGCGTTGTACGCCATGGGTCGCAACCTGGACGGCGAGCGATGGGGGCCAACGGTTCTTGATGAATTGACCACCGACAACGCCAACCTGCGCTTTGAAGCCGCCCGCGCCGCCGGAGAATTGCAGTTGGAAGAGGCCCTGCTTCCGCTGGGCGAACTGCTGGACGGCGACGACCGAGAAGTGCAAGAGGCCAGCATCTGGGCGCTCGGAGAGATCGGCGGCAGAGAAGCAGAGCGGTTGCTCGAAAAACGGCTGGAAACCGCCGACGAGGAGTTGGCAGAACTGATCGAAGACGCATTGGCCGAAGCCGAATTCATGGACGGCATGTCCTTTGTGGGCCTGGTGGATGTCGGCGATGACGAAGATGACGAAGACGTCTCCCACCTCAATTGAGCCTACTCCTTTCCATTTTCGTCAACCAAATCGCGCCGATCTTCCTGGCCGCCGGAACCGGGTTTACCCTAGGCCGCGCGCTGCGGGTGGACGTTAAGGCCGTCTCGCGCGTCGTCTTTTACGTTTTTAGCCCGTGCCTTGTTTTCATCTCGCTCACCGAAAACCAGTTGAGCGGCGGTGAATTTGGCCGCATGGCCGTGTTCACTATCGGCGCGGTCGCGTTATCCGGCCTGGCGGCGTTTCTCTTCGGCAAGGCGCTGCGGCTCGACCGCCACGCACTGGCCGGTCTGCTGGTGGTGAGCATGTTTGTCAACGGCGGCAATTACGGCCTGCCGCTGAATCTGTTTGCCTTTGGCGAACCGGCGGTTGCCCGCGCCGTTATCTACTACGTATTCAGCACGCTCATGGTTTACACGGTGGGCGTCGTTATTGCTTCGAGCGGCCGGGCCTCCATTCGCAGTTCACTCGCCGGCATTCTCAAAGTCCCCGTTCTCTACGGGCTGATTCTGGCAATCGGTTTGCGTTTGATCGGATGGGAACTGCCCACGCCGTTCTTCCGCGCAGTAAAACTCATGAGTGGCGCCGCCCTTCCGGCGATGCTGATCGTATTGGGGTTGCAGATGGCCGAAGCCAAACGACCGGAAAACTTGAAACTGGTCACCGCCGCCGCGCTCTTTCGCTTGCTCACCGGGCCGGCCATTGGCCTGCTCGTGGCAACTCTGTTGAAGCTCACCGGCCCGGCGCATCAAGCCGCCGTGCTGGAAGCCTCCATGCCCACCGCCGTCATCGCCACCATTCTCGCCGTCGAATATGACATTGACCCGCTCTTCGTCACCAGCGTCGTGCTGGTTTCTACTTTGCTCAGCCCGCTCACCCTCACGCCGTTGATTGCGTACCTCGGCAGATAGCGTATGGCTGGTAGCATGTCGCGTGTTGTTTATCGCTTCACTATTATCGCGCTCTTCATCGCGGTCGTCTTCAGTTCGGCGCTCCCCGCCCATTCCGCATTCATCATTCCGCATTCATCATTCTTCAATCAGCAACCATCCATCGTCGTCGACTCCTCCTCCGTCTCTCACACCTTTGGCGAGCAAATGGTTTTTACCCTGGCGGCGCACGCCGACTCCGACATCACCTCGGCGGCGCTGTTACTGCGCGTGGCTGGCGACGCGCACACGGAGGTGACGGAAGCTGTAATCACGCCTGCGCCGCGCCTCGACGCCCAGGTAACGCGCGATCTGCAAACCCAGCCCATCCCGCCGTTTGCGCCGGTCGTTTTTTCCTGGCGGCTCACCGACGCCGCCGGCGAAACTTTCACCACGCCCGAGCAAACGTATTTTTATGACGACAATCGCTTCGACTGGCAGACCGCCGGGCGCGGCGCCATTGTTGCCCACTGGTATGGCGGTGATCTGCCGTTTGGCCAATCCATCGCCGACATCGGTTACGAGGCCCTCGACCGCGTCAGCCGTTTCATCAACGCCTCACCGCCGGATTTGGTGAACGTGTACGTTTACGCGAATATCTCTGATCTGCAATCCGGCTTGCGCCTCGGCGGGCGGACGTGGGTGGGCGGCCACGCCGACCCCGCGCTGGGTGTGGTGTTGGTGGCCGCCTCTCCCGATGCCAACGGTCTGCTGACACTTCGGCACGATCTACCGCACGAGTTAACTCACGTCATGGTCTATCAAGCCGTCGGCGCCGGATATGATCGCATGCCCGTGTGGTTGGATGAAGGCCTGGCCGTCAACGCCGAACTGGAACCCAACGCCGATTTCGCCATTGCTTTGGCGGACGCCGCCAAAAACGAGTCGGTGCTGTCGCTCGAATCGTTGTGCGCCTCGTTTGGCGTTGACCCGGCGCAAGCCCTGCTGTCATATGCCGAGAGCGCCTCGGTGGTGCGCTATGTTTTGGATCAGTGGGGGCCGGGCGGGGTGGGCGATCTGTTGGCCGCTTATCGCGACGGCGCGACGTGCGAAGGCGGCGTGCAGCGCGCGCTTAACGTCACGCTAGTTCAATTGCAAGCCGACTGGCAGAATGACGTGCTGGAGGCCAGCCCCCTCTACAAGTTCCTGCGCGACCTGCGACCGGCGCTGTTGGTGTTCTGCCCCACTGCCATCATCATCGCCCTGCTCATCTTCGTGCCAAAACGCAAGAAATGATTCACCAATTCACGTTACGCACCGCTGAAGATTCACCGCAGAGTACGCTGAGTCCGCAGAGTTGATTTTGCTGAAATTCTCTGCGCGCTTCGCGTCTGCGCTCTCGGCGGTAAGAGTGCATAAGGTGAGTCACCAATAGTCCGTGTTTGATTCTGTCCGTGAGTCAAAATCCCATGACCACCATCGCCCCTATCCTCATATTCGATCTTGAAACGCAGCACCTGGCCGACGAAGTGGGCGGCTGGGGCAACATCGCCGACATGAAGCTGGCTTGCGCTGTGACGTGCAACTTATCCAGCGGCGAATTCACGGACTACCTCGAAGCCGACGCGCCTAAACTGCTCGCCGATCTACGCGCCGCGAGTTTGGTGGTAGGCTTCAACGTTCAACGCTTCGATTACGAAGTGCTGCGGCCCTACGCCGGCGCGCCATTGCAACTGCCGACCGTCGACATGCTGGCGAACATTTATCAAACCCTGGGCTTTCGCCTGTCGCTGGACTCGGTCGCCGCGGCCACACTGGGCCACAGCAAAACCGCGGACGGCGTGTCGGCTGTGGGGTGGTACAAAAAAGGGGAACTGCAGAAACTTCTCGACTATTGCCGCCAAGACGTGCAGGTGACTCGTGAGTTGTATGAATATGGCAAGACGAATAAGTGCCTCAAATATCGCGACAAGTTCGGGCGGGTGAAACTCGTCGCCGTGAAGTGGTAGAGTATAATCCGCTACGGTTTTACCGCAGAGATCGCAGAGCGCGCAGAAAGCTTGATTTTGACTCCGCGTTCTCCGCGCTCTCAGCGGTGAAAGAAAAGATGAGCGCCACACACACCGCCCGCCTCCACGCTCGCGTCTTTGGCCTTGTGCAGGGCGTGTACTTCCGCGATTCGACCCGCCAAAAAGCAGAATCACTCCGCATCGTCGGCTGGGCGCGCAATGCGCGCGACGGCTCCGTAGAAGTGATGGCCGAAGGGCCGCGCTCGGACCTGGAGTCCCTGCTTTCATTCCTTCGCGTCGGCCCGCCGTCGGCGCGCGTCGAGCGCGTTGAAACCGCGTGGGCCGAGGCCACCGGCGAATTCACCGCCTTCGACATTCGTACCTGAGGGCGACCGCAAGGGTCGCCCCTACTTTGCCCCTCATGCGCTCCAACACTCAACGATTCGCCTGGACAGTGATGCTGTCGTCATTCGGCGCCTGCTGTGCGCTGTTCATTACTTTTGTGCTGGGCGCGCGCTGGTTTTTCTTCGACAGTGAAACGTCGCAGAGCGCCTCGGCCACGCTCGTTTCCGGCACTGTTCTGCTCACGCGCCCTGGCGCGCAGTTGTCTGAGGCGGTGGTGAAAACGGTCGGCGATGTGGGCGAAGGCGCGCTGATCGAAAGTGAAGCCGGTTCGCAGGCCGCCGTCTCGTTCTTCGCTCCCGACAAAAACACTTCCCTGGGCGCAATCCAAATCTACGGCGGCAGCCGCGTCACGTTCAACTTGATGCGCTCGCCGCGCTTCGAATGGAGTTCGCGTCCGCACCGCATGGTGATTGACATGCCGCGCGGGCGCGCGCGGGTGAGCACGGCAGTGGACGTGGCGCGCAAAATCATTATCACCTTGCAGACGCCGCACGGTTTGGTGGTATTGGAGCGCGCCGGAAGTTATTCGATAGAGGTCAACGAAACATCCACCGAAGTCGGCGTGCACGACGGCGCGGCGACCGTGATCGCTCAAGGGCAAGCGGTCATCCTCGCGCCGGGTGAGCGCACGATTGTGCCTGCCGGCGGCATCCCCGAAGGCGTGCTCACCGGCGAACGCAACCTGCTGGTGAACGGCGACTTCACGAATCCGC
Source organism: uncultured Anaerolineales bacterium (assembly GCA_964470235.1). Lineage (GTDB taxonomy): Bacteria > Chloroflexota > Anaerolineae > Anaerolineales > VGOW01 > VGOW01. The sequence continues at coordinate 13,222 of CAYYCF010000030.1, forward strand.
TCTCGCCCGATTGGACGACTTACAAGGATCGTTACGATCCTTCCGACGTGGAAGGTGATATTCAGTTGACGGTGAACAGCGGGCGGAACGCCGTGCGCTTTCTGCGCCCTGGCGCTAACTGGGGGCGCATCGGCATCCGGCAGAAGATCAACCGCGATGTGCGCGATTATCAAACACTGCGCTTGCATCTCGCGGTGCGCCTCGTCGGCCAGAACATTCCGAACTGCGGCTCGCTCGGCTCCGAGTGCCCGTTGATGGTGAAGATCGAATACACCGACGTGGCCGGCAACAACCACGAATGGGTGCAGGGCTTTTATTATCTGGACGACGTCACCAATTCTCTGCCGTTGCGATGCGTCACGTGTCCGCCGCCCGGCGGAACACATCAGCACGTTCAGCAGAACGTATGGTATCTCTACGACTCGCCGAACTTGATCGAACTATTCAAATCCGCCGGCCCAACCCCGGCCGCCATCACCGCCATTTCGATCTATGCCGAAGGCCACGCGTTTGACAGCCTCGTGTCCGAGATTGAGTTATTGGCCGGAGAGTGAGAATCTCGTCAACGGATGTAACGGATGAAACGGATATAATAAACATCCATTCAATCCGTTACATCCGTTGACGGAATCCGCGATGCGAAGATTCGTCCCCGCCCTCGGCCTCGCTGTACCTCTCGCAATTTACTTCGCCCTCGCCCTGCCACAACTCGACTTGCCCGGCCTGCACAACGACGAAGCCGCCGAAGCCGGTCTCCAGGCACAGCAAATTCTTTCCGGCCAGCCCATCGCCGCCTTTCGTGAGGCCGGGCTGTCAGTCGGCGGCCGCACGTTTCCGCTGATGGCGCAAGACTACATCGGCGCATTCAACGTGTATTTCGTTTTGCCGTTTTTCGCCGCGCTCGGATCGACTGTCTCTGCGCTCCGGCTGTATACCGTGCTGATCGGTGCAGTGACGATGCTCTGCACGCACGGCTTCATGGCTGAAGCGTTTGGGAAACGCCCGGCCTTCATTGCTTCATTGCTGTTGGCGGCCTCGCCGTCCTTTATCTTCTGGCAGCGGCAGGGCGTGTTCGTCGCCTCGCTCAC
>CAYYCF010000031.1:0-2026 GCA_964470235.1 uncultured Anaerolineales bacterium
ATCGTCGCCGACGACGCTGACAAACAGACGCCGCGATTCGACTTGGCGCAAACGGTCAGCGCTATCCGAGCGGCCCAAAACCACGTCGCAGACTGTCGGTTCCATATCCGGCAATACTGACGAGTCCAGCAGAAATTTCTGCAAGAGCGCGGGTTGCTGATCTAAAACTTCCGAAACCAGATAATCGTATAGCGGGCCTTCGGATTGCCGGGCCTCGATGAGGCGCGCCATCAATCCATGCCACATGAGGTGAGTGGTTAGCAGGATTCCGGTGATCCAGCCTTCAGTGCTGACCACCAGTTTTTCGGCCTCGGCGTCCGGCAGAGCGACACGGTTACGCAATTCCACCAATGCCTGCGCTTCGGCCGCAGTGAACCGCAGATGCTCTTCACTCAACCCGGCAATTTGCTGGTGAGCGGCCAGCGTGGCGAGCCGCAGCGGTGGAATCGTGCGGCCGACCACGCACAAGTGCGCTTGTTCAGGCAGGTCGGCCAGGAGCGCATCGAAGAATCGTATGACCGGCGGCGACTCTTCCACCAAGTGAAAGTCGTCCAGCACCAGCACAAAATATTCATCCAAGGCGGCTTCCATTTCGCGGTTGAGCGTCGCGGCTTGCTCTTCGGGGCTGGCTTTGACTTCAGAGGTAACGTGATCAAGGCTCGACTGAAACGACGGGAAGGTCCGTTGAACGGCTTCGACCAGATCCGACGCCAGCGCAGCCGGATCCCGATCCGTCTCGTCGAGGCGCAGCCAGGCGACACGGTAGTCGGTATCGGCCACAAAATCGGCCAAGAGCGAGCTTTTGCCGTAACCGGCCGCCGCGGCAACCATTATCAACTTGCGATGGACGTGGTCTTGGAGAAAATCCAGCAGGCGAGGCCGGCGAAGTAGATCAGGATTCGGCAGGGGAACCGAAAATTTGGCCTGGCGAACCGGGCGCGGCAGCGGGGCGTTGTCGCTCATCATGGCAACCAAAATGCGAGAACCGTTTCCCCCGATGCTTACTGTATCGTTTCGCGCGCCAGGCGCAAGTGGACGTTTGTAGGATAACGGTTAACTCATGTTACGCACAGCAACATATTTACCTAGAGTACGCTGAGTTCGCAGAGTTAATTTTGCTTGGATTCTCGGCGTTCTCTGCGCTCGGCGGTAAAAGTGCGTAAGGCGACCGGTTAATTCGTCTTCAAGTCGAGACGATCCAGCGCGCGGGGCAATTCGGACAGATCATCCAACACCCGTCCCAGCGGGTGCGCTTCTACAGCATGAACACACCACTCCGGCGTATACGACGTGTGAAGGAGGAAAAACGGAATGCCCATCATCAAGGGCAGTGCGCCGGGCAGGGAGAATGTGTCGGCGACAACGGCCAACGGCGAGCCGTCGGCGCGGGCTTGTTGCAGTGCGCGGTAGTAGATCGGTCGGCGCAAATCCACCGGGTAGTTTTCGGCCACCGGCCAAACTTGTACCGCCCCCAACGTCGAATGCTCAAAATAATGTTCCCACTCGGAGAGCATTTCGTATTGGCGCGTGTCGCCCAACACGGCCACTTCGTCCTCAAGCTCAAGCGTCGCCAAGAGACGGCGGACTTTGTCGCCCATCGAATTGGTGAGGATGATCGGCTCCAGGCCTGGATGATCGGTCAACTGTGTGAGCACCGCGCGCGCGGCGGCGCGAAAGGCGGGTGGCAGGTCGGCGGTGAGGCGGTGAAAGAGATAGTTGGCGCAATTCGCTACCGGATCGTATTCGGCCTCGGAGAATCTCTTTTTCACCGCGTCGAGATAAGCGGCATTGCGGCGTAACATTGTCGTCAGAGTCGTCGTGTTGAGGATGAACGGCCCTTCGTCGCTGTAGGAGGCGATCAAGCCGTTCACTTCCCACCAGTAGCGGTGCGGGGCGCGAAGAATCTGCGCTCGCGTGGCCGCGTAGTCCGCCGCCAACTGCTCGAGCGGCGCGCCGATAATTTCACGGGCGAGCGCGGCCAGCGCTTTTTCGGCCAGTGGTTTCGCCTGCAATTCCTCTGCGGTCA
>CAYYCF010000031.1:2126-14272 GCA_964470235.1 uncultured Anaerolineales bacterium
GGGTTATTCTAATCGGAAACAGCCTCGGCACATTCCGCTGATGTTCGCGATAGGTCTCCCCGAACTCTGCCGCCAGTTTGCGCTCTTCAAAGACTGACCCGATCCAGAAATACAGCGTGATCCCAACGTCCAACGCCAGCGCGTTCACGGTCATGATCGGCGTCAGCCAGAGAATCACCAGGCTAAAAAAGTACAACGGGTGCCGCACCCAACCGTGAACGCCGTTTGTCACCAGCCTCGGCGGATCGCGCGGATCGGGCTGGCCTTGCATCCAGCGCAACATCTGACGGACGCCGACGAAGCGCGGCAAGTCCAGCCGCCACAACGACCAAACCATTCCCAGCCCTGAAAGCGCTTGAGCCGGAATGGTAACCGCCAATGCCCAGGTGGGCAGCCGATAGAGCAACACATCCGGCAGAAGGGCGACCAGGACCATCACCGGCAGAAACGTCAAGGCCGCGACGATGTTGTAGAGCAAACGATAAAAACCGTCGGCCAGGCGCAGGCCGAACCACTGCCGCGCACGCGCCTTCGCGCCCAGCGCCGCCAATATCGTGTGCAGTGCGCCCCACCCGGCCATCGCCGCCAGAATGATGACCCCACTGATCATTGTCTCATTGTTCATTGTTCATTCCATCATTGTTTCATTGTTCATTGTTCATTTCTATGCTATCCTCACAAAAAAGGAGCGACACCGAATGACTTCACCCGCCGCCATGCGCGTCTACGACAATATCCTCGCCACTATCGGCAACACGCCCCTCGTCCGGCTCAACCGCATCGCGCAGGGTCTGCAATGCAAAATGTATGCCAAGATCGAGTTCTTCAACCCCGGCGGATCGGTCAAAGATCGAATCGGCTTGGAGATGATCGAGGAGGCCGAGCGCAGTGGCCGCCTCAAACCTGGCGGCACGGTAGTCGAATCCACCTCGGGCAACACCGGCGTCGGGCTGGCCATCGCCTGCGCCATCAAAGGCTACAAAGCCGTGTGCGTCATGCCCGACAAAATGAGTCTGGAAAAAATCCGGCTGCTGCGCGCCTTCGGCGCGAAAGTTGTGATCACCCCCACCGCCGTCACGCCGGAAGACCCGCGTTCCTATTATAACGTGGCCAATCGTATCGTCGCCGACACACCCAACGCCATCCTTGCCAACCAATACCACAACCCCGTCAACCCGGACTCGCACGTGAAGACCACCGGCCCGGAAATCTGGGAGCAGACGAACGGCGCGGTCACCGACGTGGTGATCGGCATGGGCACGGGCGGAACGATCACCGGCGTAGGCCGTTTCCTCAAATCAAAAAACGCCGCCATCAAAATGGTGGGCGTGGACCCCATCGGCTCGCTGTTGTACGACACGTGGCGGTTGGGGCGCATCCCCGACGAGCCGTTCCTCAAAACGTACAAGGTGGAAGGTATCGGCGAGGATTTTCTGCCCACCACGCTCGACCTTTCGGTGGTGGACGAAATGCTGCAAGTCGGCGATAAAGAATCATTTCTGGTGACGCGGCGTTTGGTGAAAGAGGAAGGAATTTTCTGCGGCGGATCATCCGGCACGGCGATGGCCGCCGCCCTGCGTTACGCCCAAGCGCTCGGCCCCGACCGCCTCGTCGTCGTCATCCTGCCCGACTCCGGCTCGCGCTACCTCTCCAAAGTGTTCGACGACGAGTGGATGCGCGAGATGGGCTTCCTCGAATCATCGTGGGCAGAAGCGCGCGCCAGCGACGTACTGGGCGCAAAAACCGCCGGCGAGCTGCACGTTGCCTGCCGTTCGGACCGCATGGCGGAAGTGATCGCGGCGATGAAACAGCACGACATTTCACAGTTGCCGGTGGTGGACGACGAGGGCAATTTGGCCGGCATGGTGACCGAGATCGATCTGCTCAATCACTTGCTCACCGCCGACCACAAGCACGAAACGGACGAAACCATCGAGTCGGTCATTCACGGCGAAGTGCCGACGGCCACGCCCGACACACCGCTGGAATCGCTCATGTCTATTTTCGTCACCGGCCACGTCGCGGTGATTACCAGCGGCAAAAAGCCGGTGGGGATTTTGACGAAGATTGACTTGTTGGACTATCTTTCAACACACAAGAGATGATAGTGAAACCACAGATTACACGGATTTCACAGATTGAAAAGACCCTCAGTGTAATCCGTGAAATCTGTGGTTTCATAATCGCCCGATTATGAATGAACATACCCAGCACCCGCTCATTGACCCCGAAACGCCTGACCTGCGCATCCTGCCGGTGGAGTTGTTGGTCGAACACGAATACAACGACGCCCGGCGAACCGCGCCGCTGGCGAAGCGGTTGGAAGCTGAGGGCCGGCTCAAGAACCCGCCCATTGCCACGCCGTTGGGCGCCGACGTTTCGGCACGCTTCGCGTCAGGGCAAGCAGCGCGGTACGTCGTGCTGGACGGCGCGAACCGTGTCACTGCCCTGGGCAGTTTGAAGTATCCACACTGCCTGGTTCAAATCGTGCGCTACGAACCGCCGCAGGTCACGTTGTCCACCTGGCATCACCTGGTCACCGATATTGATTTGGAAAAATTCTCTGCCGAGTTGGACGCGATTGACGGGCTGGACTTTCGCGAGATCGATCTCCTGCACGCCCGCGCCGGATTGGCCCGCCGCGACTTTATCGCCTACACCGTCCGCGCCGACGGCAAGGTGTTTGCGGCCTCGGCGACGAAGGGCGCAACCATCCATGAGAAGAACACCCTATTGAACGCAATGGTGGACACGTACAAAGAACGAGGCGGACTCTTCCGCGCCACGACGGACTATCTTGAAGATGCCCGCCGCCTGTATCCGGCGCTGACGGGGCTGGTGATTTTTCCCAATTACGAGCCGTCGGAAGTGATGGCACTGGCGCGTGACGGCGAACTTCTGCCGACCGGCCTCACGCGCCATCTCATTCAAGGCCGCGCTCTGCGAGTCAACTATCCCTTGAGCGATCTGAAATCCGACACATCGCTTGAGAGCAAAAACGCCGCCCTATCGGAATGGTTGCGGGCAAAGATGGTCTCAAAAGAAGTGCGCTATTACGCCGAGGCCACGTATTTGTTTGACGAATGACTTCCACACGCGTCAACTACGACGAAGTCGCGCCCACGTTCGATGGCCGCTACTCGACGGAACGGCGACGGCTGAACGGGATCGCAGAGGCGTTGACAACGTTGGCTCAAAGCGTCAACGCCAGACTCGTGCTGGAAGCGGGCTGTGGCACGGGCCGCTGGTTGGCCGAGTGGGATCGCGCCCACTACCGCGCCTTCGGTCTAGATTTTTCTCAGGGCATGTTGTCCCTGGCGCGCGAGCAGGGACTCTCGCGTGAACTGACCCGCGGCGATGCCAGCCGCCTTCCCTTCGCCAGCGAAAGCTTTGATCTCATTTACTGCGTCAATGCTTTTCACCATTTCGATCCGCCGCAAGATTTTGTGCGCGAAGCGCGGCGCTTGCTCCGGCGCGGCGGCGCGCTGGCCATCGCCGGAATGGAGCCGCGCGCCTGCCGCGACCGTTGGTATTTGTATCAATATTTCGAAGGCACGTACGAAACCGACGTCCGCCGCTTCCCGCCGAGAGAGATGATCACGCGCTGGATGGCGGAGACCGGACTGGGCGGCATCGAGTGGCGAGTGGTGGAGCGCATCGCGCGTCAATATGTGGGTAGGGAAGTTCTGAGTGATCATTTCCTGCAGAAGAACGGCACGTCGCAGTTGACGTTGTTGACGGATGAAGCCTACTCCGCCGGGATGCGCCGTATCGAGTCGGCGGTGGCGGAAGCCGACGCGCGCGGGGAAACGATTCTTTTTCCGGTGGATATTTCGATCACAATGATTATTGGTTATGCCTCCCTCTGATCAAGGTCTCCAACCCGGCCGCTATCAATTGATCCCCCGCGTGTTGTGCTTCGTCACGCACGGGCGCGAAGTGTTGCTAATCAAAGGCGCGCCTGCCAAACGCGTGTGGCCGAACAAGCACAACGGCGTCGGCGGGCACGTGGAGCGCGGCGAGGATTTCCGATCCGCCGCCCGGCGCGAGATCGCCGAGGAAACCGGGCTGGCCGTTCGCGATCTGATCTTTCGCGGCGCGGTGAACATTGACGCCGATCAGCACGTGGGCATCGGCCTGTTCGTATTCACCGCAGTCGCGGATGACAAGAACACCGTGGCCAGCGGCGAGGGTTCGCTGGAGTGGATTGCATTCGACAGAATTGGAGAGGTCGATCTGGTTGAGGACTTGCCGGAGTTACTGCCCAGAGTGCTGGCGATGGGCGACGACGAGCCGCCGTTCTTTGCGCGCTATGGGTACGACGCCGAAGGAAAATTGAAAGTGGAGTTCGGAAATTAGCCGCCGGGTATTGAATTATTCCCCCCGCCCATTTGCTCTTCCGCAAATTTTCGCATCAACTCGCGCCGCGCGACCACTTCTGCATCCACTTGATCGCGAATCGCCAGCCACCATTCTTTCGGAATGGCAAGAAACGCTTCCACGACTTTCGGATCAAACTGCTTGCCCGACTCTTTGACAATTTCCGCGCGAGCCGCGGCGTAAGGCCGGGCGGCCCGATACGGGCGATCTGAAGTGATCGCATCGTACGTATCGGCAATGGCAAACAGCCGCGCGGCCAGCGGGATGTCTTCGCCGGCCACTCCGCGCGGATAGCCCCGCCCGTCGAAATGCTCCTGATGAAAGAGCACCACCTCGGCCGCCTTTGCCAAAAAAGGTATGCCGGCCAGCATTTCAAATCCCAGCGATGGGTGGCGCTCCATCTCTTTGCGCTCATCGGCGTCCAAGCGTCCTGGCTTGTGCAGTATTCGATCCGGCACGCCGATCTTCCCCAAGTCATGCAGAAGCGCGCCGCGTCTCACGTCGTCTAACTCGTCAGCCGCCAACCCGATCTCCTTCGCCAACAGCATGGTGTACTCCGTTACCCGCCGCGAATGGCCTTGTGTTTCGTTGTCGCGCAGATCGAGCGCCCCGGCCAGCGCGTCCAGCGTGCCTTCATAATTCTGCTGCAGCTTGGCGTAGAGTTGAGCGTTTTCAATGGCGAGTGCGGCGCTATCGGCCAGTTGCTCCAGCAAATCCTGATCGGCCTTCGTAAAGTCGCCTTCCGCTTCATGCTTGTTGACCACTTGAATAGCGCCAAGACAGCGCCCTTGATGAAGCAGTGGCACGGTCAACAAGGAGCGCGTCACAAAGCCCGTCGTCGTATCGACACTGCGATAGACGCGGGGATCATTGCGGGCGTCGGCGACGAGGATCGTTTTCGCTTGCGCCGCCGCCGCGCCGACGATCCCCTGCCCCAGCGGCACGGCCATCTGCCGCAGTTGATCGGCTTTAGCGCCGGTGGCAATGCGGCACACCACGACGCCGAGCTTTTCGTCCACCAGCCACACCGAGGTGCCTTCGGCGTGGAGGAGCGCCTTCACTTGCTCGAATACCTGATGCAGAAGCCGATCCAGATCAAGCGTTTTGTGCAAGAGCGCGCTGACGCGTTGTAATAATTCATTTTGTTCGCGCCGCCGCCGCTCGCGCTCGTACAACTGCGCATTGTGAACCGACACGGAAGCCAGCCCGGCCACCCGCGTGATGGTGTCCAGATCGTCGTCGTCGAACCCGTCATGATTTCGCTTGTTGATTAGACTCAGCACGCCCAACGTCTGCCCGCCGGCGACCAAAGGCACGGCGATAGTGTTGCGCGTGGTGATTCCAAGCATTTCGTCGAAACGGGAGGCCCAGCGCGAATCGGAGTGGACATCGTTCACAATCGCCGGGGTCTGCGTTTCGGCGACCCAACCGGCGATCCCTTCCCCGCGCTTCAACGAACTGCCGACGAGTTTTTCGTACTCCGGTTCAGCCACGTAATTGCACGTCAGCCATTCTCCGTCGTCGGACAGCAGCCAGGCCGCGCTGCTTTCGGCTTGCATCAAGTCCAACGAGCGCACCAAGATCGTCCGGATCAGCGGCTCCAACTCCAGCGTCGCGTGGAATGCCTGGCCGAGCTCATAGAGCAGCGCGAGCTCTTTTTGCTCCTGCTCGTGGTCGTGTTCGGGGCCGTGAAAGATATTCAAGCGATTCTCACCCTTATGCCGAAGGCAATCCGCTGCCAGCCACGCGCCTCAACTCCTCGTAGCGCCTATCCCCCAAAACCAACCGCAACTCGCTTTCGAACAGATCGTACAACGGAATCGGTTCGGCGCTGGGCCGCTGGCAATGCCCGCCCTCCAAATAGATTTCGTTGTCGGCGTCAAGCTGAACAAAGTCGCCTTCCATAGTGATTGGATGCAAAGCGCAATAGAACGGCTTGAGCGCCCACGCGTGTTCGCCTTTTGCGATGCTGGCGGTTTGCAAAGCGCAGTGGCGATCCTCGGGACGCAAGAAAATGCACGTTTGCCCGGCAGGATGTGTCAGGTCCGCCACCACCGCCGTGCCTTCACCCTGCCCCGACGGATAGTCGGCATGCTCCTCAATCTCGCCATCGAACCATTGCGATTCGTCGCGCCGCTCGGGCGGCAAGTAAGGTTTGATCTCGTCGGCATTGGCCAAGATGTTTGCCTTTTGCCCCAGATCCAACCATACGCCGCCGGTACAGCACCACGACTGACATTCGGCAACGCTGCACCGTTGACTGAGTCGCTTCTCCAAAATTCTGCGATCGATTCGCTTGCCGTCTATAGTGAGCGGCTCCGTCCCGTCACTCATACAAGTATGCTCCCATTGTGCTGATTGTAAACCGGATTCGGCGTTTTGGAGTCGCAACACCTGACAGGTCTGTTTACAATTTGGCAGGCTTTAAATTCGGCAAGACCTGTCAGGTGTACCTTGACGCCGCGCTCGGCGCGGTGTATGATTGTGTCGTAATTACACCAATAGGATACACCCATGACCCGAGGCTCCTTTCCTGCCGACCGCCCAGCCCTTACCGTCGACGTCGTCATCTTCCGATTGGCCGACGGGCAATTACAAACCCTGCTCGTGCGCCGCGCCGGGCCGCCCTACAAGAATCGCTGGGCTATTCCTGGCGGCTTCGTCCTGGCCGACGAAGGACTCGAAGACGCCGCCCGCCGTGAGCTGTTTGAAGAGACCGGACTCGAAGACGTCTATTTGGATCAGCTTTACACGTTCGGCAGCCCCAAACGCGATCCGCGCGGGCGCGTGGTGAGCGTGGTCTATTTTGCGCTAATTGGCGGCGAAGAGCGAACGCTCAAAGCCGGACACGACGCCGCCGACGCCGGCTGGCATCCGATGGCCGGCCTGCCCGAGTTGGCATTCGATCACAAAGCCATTTTGAACTACGCGCTGAAACGCCTGCGTTACAAACTCGAATACTCCGCCGTCGGCTTCGAACTCCTGCCGGCCGAATTCACCCTGGCCGAATTGCAGACGGCTTACGAAATTATTTTGGGCGAACGGCTAGACAAGCGAAATTTCCGCCGCCGCATCCTCGAAGCGGACGTGATCGAAGAAACGGACAACTACCGCACCGGCCAAGTCGGCCCGCGCGCGATGCTCTACCGCTACCGCCCGGATGCCGTCGCCGAAGTGAAAACGCGGCGGCTTTTTCCGTGAGGATTTCACCGCCGAGACGCAGAGAATGCGCGGAGAGCGCAGAGAATTTTTTGTGAGAATCTCCGCGAACTCCGCGTTAACTCCGCGTCTCTGCGGTAAAAAAAGAGCCTTCAGGAGGCAATCATGCCCCGCGAACTCCCCATTCCTCCGCACTTTGCGCCAGAGCAAGCGAATCAAGTATGGCGCGTGCCATATGAACAACGCGCCGCCGAGGCAGAGGCCTGGGCTCGCCAACACAACATCCGCCCTGCCGCCGACGACTCCGTCCGCATCTGTCTCCTGATCGTGGACGCGCAAAACACGTTCTGCATCCCGGAGTTCGAGTTGTACGTCGGCGGGCGCACCGGCCGCGGCGCCGTGGACGACAACTGCCGCCTGGCGCAGTTCATCTACCGCAACTTGGAATCCCTGTCCCTCATTTGCCCGACGCTCGACACGCATCAACCGATACAGATTTTTCACAGCATCTTTTTAGTGAACGACAAAGGCGAACATCCAGCCCCGTTCACCCTGGTCTCGGCAGACGAGATTCACAGGGGTGTCTGGAAATTCAACCCCGCCGTGGCACACAGCCTGCAAATTACCGCCGGATACGGGCAGGAGCTTCTACGGCATTACGCCGACGCGCTCAAGCAGGGCGGCAAATACGAACTGACGATCTGGCCGTACCACGCCATGCTGGGCGGCATCGGCCACGCGCTGGTGTCATCCATCGAAGAGGCGATCTTCTTCCACAGCATCGCCCGCCGCGCCCAACCGGCCTTCCAGATCAAAGGCAGCCAGCCCTTCACCGAACATTACTCCGCGCTTGGACCTGATGTGCTGAAGGGCCCGGACGGTAAACCGCTGGCCGAAAAGAATAACCAACTCGTCGAATTGCTGTTGACTTTCGACGCCGTCATCATCGCCGGGCAAGCCAAGAGTCACTGCATTGCCTGGACGGTTGACGATCTCCTGGCCGTCATCGGCCAGCGCGACGAAACCCTGGCGCGAAAAATTTATCTCTTGGAAGATTGCACCTCGCCGGTGGTCGTTCCCGGAGTCATTGACTACACCGGCCAAGCCGACACCGCCTTTGAGCGTTTCGCCAGCGCCGGCATGAACATCGTGCGCTCAATCGATCCGATTGCGAATTGGCCGGGCATTTCTTCGTCGGCGGATGGAACGGATTAGACGGACATCTTTGGATTTGGGATTTGGGATTTGGGATTTGGGATTTTCCACATGACAATCTTCGACCACACTCGCCTCACCAACGACACTTTCAAACTCGATCTGGAGCGCATGCGGCGCGGATGGTATTCGGACAAATACTTCGAAAACATCGGCGCGATGCTGGCCGCTCTGGCCGATCAAGATTATCGCTATCGTGGCCGTGCGCCGCGCTTCAACGGCTTTCCCGCCGAAACGCTGGCGGCCGTCGAAACCGGCAACCTTGAGGTCGAGATGCAGTGGTTCACCCGCCGCGCAGGCGCGACGATTGTGGTGGGCGTGGATAAATCGCTGGCCATGCTGCGCGGGTGCGCCGGCTATTTTGATACGAATGGAGAGTTTGTCGAAACCTGGGATCGTCTGACGGTAGAGGCCGTTCACGACGGCGCGACCGTCAACTACAACGGCGACCCGCTCAGCGTCCGACCCGTTCTTCGCGTGCGCGGCCGGTACCGTGATTTCGCTTTGCTCGAAACACCGACTCTGGGAATTCTCACCCGCGCCAGCCGCGTGGCTACCAACGTATACAACACGCTCGTGGCCGCGCGCGGCAAGCCGGTGCTGTTTTTCCCGGCGCGCTTTGACCTGCACGAAGTGCAAGCCGCCGACGGTTACGCCTACAGCCTCGGCGTTCAGCGCTTCAATCACGACTACCAGGAGAGCGTGTCGCGATTTGTTTCTACCGACGCGCAAGGCGACTGGTGGGGCGGCGCGGGCGGCGGCACCGTGGCCCATGCCGCCATCGCCTGTTTCTTCGGCGACACGGCCGAGGTCATGTTAGCGTTTTCCCGCACCCGCCCGGCGAACATTCCGCGCATTGCGCTCGTGGATTTCAATAATGATTCGGTGGGCGATTCGCTGGCCGTGCTGGAAGCCATGTTCGCACAGTATCGCCAAGCGATGGATGCCGGAGACGAAACGGAAGCGAGGAAGTATCAACTCTACGGAGTGCGGCTGGACACGAGCGGCAGTGTTCGCGATGTGAGCGTGCCGCCGCTGGGCGACCCGGCGCTTGATCTCGGCGTCAACCCACGCTTGGTCTTCATCGTGCGCCAGGCGCTCAATTCCGCCTGGGAACGGTGGAACGTGCCGCCGTCGTGGGCCGACCGCGCCCGCGACTACTGCCGCAGCGTCAAAATCGTGGTGTCGGGAGGTTTCAATCCCGAAAAGATTTCGCGCTTTGAGAAGTTGATCGTGCCGGTGGATATTTACGCCGTGGGTTCATCGTTGTTCGACAACCACGCCGGCACCGTCACCGATTTCACCGCCGACGTCGTACGCGTCAAGCTCGACGGCGAGTGGCGCGAACTGGCGAAAATCGGCCGGCGGGCGTGTGACAACATGGAATTGGAGAGAGTCACCCCATAAACCGCAACGCCAACCACAACAGCCCGATGGCGAGCAGGGGAATGCACAGCCCGACGACCAAATTGAAAAAGCGGCTCTCGCTTCGCGTAATGATCTTGCCGGCAGACTCGAACTGCGTCAGCGAAGCGAAGATCGCCCCGATGGCCGCCCCCCACAGCATCGCGCCGCCCCACCCGACCGCCGACCGCACTTCCGGCCACAGCATCGCGGTCAAGGCTCCGCCCAGCATGCCCATCAGAATCCCGACGGCCTGATCGCGCCGCAACTGCTTTCGATCCACTACTCCGGCCTCTTGAACAGGGTCTGCATCTTCAACGCCAACTGCATGTCGCCGCGCACTTTCACTTTGCCCTGCATGAATAAATTCATCGGGCTGGCCTCGCCGTTGATCAATGCCAAAAAATCCTCGGCCGATAACGCCAGAGACATCGTCGGTTCGGGTGCCGCGCCCGTGCCAACTTTCAATTTCCCGTCGGCCAGGGTGAGATACCACTGGCCGCCGCCATCCCCGCTCAAATCCAACTGCAGAACGGCGTTCAATCCGGCGGCCTGTTCCGGCACAAGATAGTTCGGCAGAGCCGCCATCATCTCGGCGGCAGAGGTAGCTTTCAGCATTTGATGGACTCCTCGTAACTACCACGCCTCAAGCGTCCTGAGCGGAGCGGCGGTGTAATTCCGCCGCGTAGTCGAAGGACGCGGTTCTCGCGCGTGACCCGCATCCTTCGACTGCGTTCCGTCCGCTTCGCGCAACACGCGGAACTCCGCTCAGGATGCTTGCCTCACGAGAGCCGTGAGCAGTTACGACTCCTCAAAGTTATTCTGATGGGCGATGCGCGGGCAGTATAGCACAGCGCCCTCTATGCTATACTTTTCGCCAGGGATCGCCGCGCGGAGCGGCGGTTTTACATTCGAGAGACATGACTCGTGAAAAGACGCTCTGACACTTCAACACTCGAATGGATCGCCATCGGCTGCGTGGTGGCATCCATCGGCTTGCTCGTTATACAACTCGTCACGTACAGCACGGTGCGCAACACGATGCCGGCCGGGCTGGTCGTCGCCGGGGTGCCGATTGGCGGCCTCACCCGCGAAGAAGCGCAGACGGAACTGGCGCGCGTGTACTCCGCGCCGGTCGAACTTCATTACCGCGAGGCCGTATTCACACTCGACCCGGCGCAGATCAGTCTGCGGTTGGACACCGAAGTGATGCTGGCCCGCGCCGACACGTATCGCACGGACGCTAATTTCTGGTCTGGCTTCTGGAACTTTATTTGGCGTCAGCCTGGCAAGCTGGTCGAGGTGGGGTTGGTGCAAGAATATTCGCCAGATCAACTGCGCGATTATTTAACCGACGTGGCGCGGCGATACGACGCGCCGCCGACCAGCGGCTCCGGGGACGCCGTCGCGCTGACATTCGGCGACGGGCAACCTGGCTATTCGTTGGATGTCGACTCGTCCATTGCCGTAGTGGATTTTGCCTTGCGGCAACCCACCAACCGCCGCGCCGCCCTGACCGTCGTCGCCGGGTCAGCCGCTCGCCCGCCCATCACGGCCCTCGACGACGTCATCAACAACTACTTGCAATTCAAGGAGTTCGACGGGGTGGCCAGTATTGTCGTCATCGATCTTAAAACCGGCCGCGAGTGGAAGATGAATCCCGATGTGGCGTTCACCGGCATGAGCGTCATGAAAATTCCCATCGTCATCCAAACGTTTTGGAAGTGGGATGCCGAGCCGACTCCCGACCTGATCGACAACATCAACGAAGCCGTCAAGCATTCTAGCAACTTCAACGCCAACCTGCTGTTAACCGACCTGGGGGACGGCAGCGCCTTGCGCGGCGCGCAGCAACTCACCGAAAATCTGCGGGCGTTGGGGCTGCAGAATACGTTTATGGCCAAAGCGTTCGACCAAAACGCGGACGTCCCGATCATTCAGACCCCGGCTAATCGGCGGACCGACTTCAACACGAATCCCGACCCCTA
>CAYYCF010000032.1:0-13985 GCA_964470235.1 uncultured Anaerolineales bacterium
CCGGATTCCAAAGTGATCTTTTTGTGGGAGCCGCGCAGTTACCACTGCGCCGCGCCGTTGCGTTGTGAGCCGGATGCGCTGTTGGATCGGTGGTGGCGCCTGCGACAGTTGAATTTGAGCGCGGCGAGCATTGCCCGTCAATGGAAGGCGGAAGGCGTTACTCACGTCTTGGTTTTCGAGATCGGGCGGGCGGCGGTGGAGGCCGAAGGGTTCGATCCGCTGACGGCGGCGGACTGGGCCGAGTTGGAGTTTCTGCGATCACGGGAGCTGACGTTGGTGATGGATTTTGGCGGAGCGTATCAGCTTTATGAAATGAACAATGAACAATGAAACAATGAGTGATGATTAATGAATAAGGCGTGCCGCTATCTGCCGTCTGCTATCGGCTATCTGCCATCTGCTAACCGCCATCTGCCACATGCCGTCTGCCTCCTGGCGTTTGCTCTGCGGCTGATCCATCTCAACTCGCGCCCGCTGTGGTACGACGAGGCCTTTGCGGTCTTGTTCGCCGCGAAGGGTTTTCGGGCGATGCTGGCCGGGACGTTGACCCCGGTGGCAGGCGCGGCGGCAGATGTTCACCCTGTGGCGTATTACACGCTACTCAACGGTTGGATGCAGGTGTTCGGCCCGTCGCCGTTTGTCGTGCGGCTTTTGTCCGTGTTCGCCGGTTTGATCACCGTCGCAGTGATCTATGCCGTCGGGCAGCGGTTGTTCGGTCAACGCGCGGGCGCAGTCGGCATGCTGGTTGTGGCGGCGTCGCCCTTTCAAGTGTATTACGCGCAAGAGGCGCGCATGTATGCCGCGATGGGGTTGACCTGCGCGCTAGTTGTTCTATTCTTTGCCCTGGCAGTTCAAGAAGAAGGGAACTCAGGGAAGTGGGAGAACTGGGGAGGCGTTGCAGTGAGCGCGGCGGCGGCGATGTACATGCACAACCTGTCCGCATTTTTTCTACTGGCGCTGGGCCTGAGCGTTTTGCCGCGCCCGAAAGTTTTTTTGAAAGTGGCGGCGGCAGGCGCGGGGGCGTTCGTGCTGTGGCTGCCGTGGTTCCTGAACGTGCCTGGGCAGTTCGCCAAACTGCGGCAAGCCTATTGGGTGACGCGCCCCGATTTTGTCACGCTATTACAAACGGCGCTGGTATATCACGGCGGCGAAGAGTTGGCGGCGAGGGGAGTCGGGGCGGCGTTGGCATTGGCGTTGTTTACGGCGATCTTGTTGCCTGCAATCCTTATTTTTCAACTTGCCAAAATACGCAACGACGCGAGTGCGCGGCGGGCCGCGTGGCTGTTCGCGCTGGCGGGCGGCACGCCGTTGTTGCTTTTTGCTGCCTCGCTCTATCAACCCGTTTATGTTCAACGCGCGTTGTCGCCAGCGGCGTTGATGTATGCGGCTGCGCTCGGCTGGCTATTTGCCCCGGGTGTTGAGGTTGCAAACCCTGTCGCGGGTGCAACCCGTGTCGCGGGTACAACCCGCTCCTACGGGATTCCGGGTCCGGTTCGGGTTTTGCTCGGCGCAATGCTCGGCCTCACAATGCTGGCGGGCTTATGGGCGCACTACACTTTCGCGCAATTTCCACGCCCGGATTTTCCGGCGGCGGTGGAGTTTCTCAAACAAAAAGTTGCGACGGATGATTTGATTCTGCACAGCAACAAGCTCACGTTCTTTCCGATGTATTACTACGACCGGACAATGCCCCAAGCGTTTTTGGCCGACCCGCCAGGTTCGGGCAGTGATACGCTGGCACTGCCGACGCAAGATGTGCTGGGCTTGCACGCAGTGAGCGATCCCGAAACGGCGGCGCGCGGAGCGGGGCGGGTGTGGTTTGTGATTTTCGATAAGGCGATAGAGGAGTATCGGCCTGATCCGCACCCGCATTTGGCATGGCTGGAGGCGCATTACGCGGTGAGGAGCGTGAGACGCGTGGATGATTTGGTGATCTATGAGTTCATCAAAATCCCAAACCCCAAATCCCAAACCCCAAATTCGCGGCATGTCGGTCGAAGGGCGCAACTTGGAAGTTGGGAATTTGGATTTGGGATTTGAACTTTATGCCTCGCCGCGATATTCCTTTTCTTTTCTCTTTTTCCCTCCTCTTCAACTTCGCCGTTGCGTCCTTCATTCGCGCGCCGGGATATTTGGACGACGCTTATTATTTCGGCGGCGCATTGCGGCTGGCGCAAGGACATGGCTTCAGTGAGCCGTATTTGTGGAATTACCTGGGTAATCCTCAAGCCTTGCCGCAACCCAGCCATTTGTATTGGATGCCGCTTACTTCCATCATCGCCGCGCTGTCCATGCTTCTCTTCGGCCAAACGTTTGCCGCGGCGCGGTTGCCGTTTGTGCTTATTGCCAGTTCGCTTCCGCTCGGCGCGTATTTCATTGCCTGGCGAACATCCGGCTTGCGGCGTCACGCGCTCACTGCCGGGTTGCTCACTATCTTCAGCGGCTTCTATCCGGTCTTTTGGGGCACAACCGACGCGTTTGCGCTATATGCCTGCATTGGCGCGCTGACGCTTTTCGCAATCGCTCGCGGCGTGGAAACGAATCGCCTGCGGTGGTGGGCGTTGGCGGGAGCCGGCGCCGGGCTGGCTCACCTCACCCGCGCCGATGGAGTCTTGTTGCTCGCCGTCACGGTTTGGTTCGCTATTGCGAATCGCGCCTCACGCCTCGCGCCTTCTGTTTCACGCCTCACGCTTCACGCCTCACTGGTGCTTCTGCTCTCCGTCTATCTTCTCATCACTCTCCCCTGGTTCATTCGCAACATTCAGGTTACCGGTTCGCCCTTCGGAGCGGGCGGGGCTGGCGCGTTGTGGCTGATCGAGTATAACGACCTCTTCAACTATCCTTCCAACCTTTCGGCGGCGCGGTATTTTGCGGCGGGTCCGGCCGTGATTCTGCGGGGCAAGTGGGAGGCGCTGATCACGAACGCGCAGACGATCGTCGCCGTGCAGAGCATGATCTTTCTCGCGCCGTTCATCGCCATTGGCCTGTGGCGGCTGCGGCGACACGCGCTGTATCAACCGCCGCTCTTATACGCCGCGCTTCTCTACGCGGCGATGACGTTTGCCTTCAGCTTTCCGGGCGCGCGCGGCGGGTTGTTTCATTCGGGCGCCGCGCTCGCGCCGTTTTATTTTCCGGCGGCGCTCGTTGGGTTGGATGCCGCCATCGAATGGATCGCGGCGCGCCGCGCGCACTGGCAGGCGGAAAAGGCCAAACGGAACTTTTCTGTGATCACTGTCGTTCTGGTGTGTTTGCTTTCGCTCGGATTGCTGTGGACTCGATTGCCGAAATGGAACGAGGGCAGTGCAGCGTTTGGCTTAATCGGGGCGGCCATCCCAGGTGACGCCGTCGTGATGAGCAACAACCCGCCAGGATTTTGGATCGCGACCGGCCACCCCGGCGTGCCGCTTCCGAACGGCGACGCAAACACCGTGATCGCCGCCGCCGATCAATTTGACGTTCGTTATCTCTTGCTGGACAAAAATTATCCGGCGGGCATGGCCGATATTTACAACAGCGATGGATTGCAGTGGCTTAGATTGGTGAATACTTGGGGCGAGTGGAAGTTGTTTGAGATAATGAGATGAAGTACGGTAGGTCTGTGGCGCTGGTAGTGTTGGGAATTGCGTCTGCCTCGGCGTATGCGGTGATGGCCCGATTCGCCGGAGCAACCGGCTTTCCGCTCGACGATGCCTGGATTCATCAAACGTATGCGCGCAATTTGGCCTGGCATGGACAGTGGGCATTCATTCTTGGCCAACCGTCGGCGGGATCCACATCGCCGCTGTGGACGCTGTTGCTGGCCGTTGGCTACGCGTTGAGGATTGATTACTTGGTTTGGGCGACGGCATTGAACGCCGTTTTGCTGGGCGTGACGGCGTGGCTGGCATACCGGCTTTCGGGGCGGTGGTGGGTGGGCGCGCTGGCCGCCGTCGAATGGCACTTGGCCTGGGCGGCGGCGTCGGGCATGGAAACGATTCTGTTTTCCGCGTTAATCATGGCGGCGTGGGTCGTCGCGGTTCAGGGCGGGGACAAGCCCCGCCCCTACCTGTGCGGAATCTTGATCGGGTTGGCGGTGTGGACGCGACCGGATGGTTTTATTGCCCTGCCGTTTTGTGCCGCGGCGATTTGGCTGGCTTCCAAAGAAGAACCATTCAAGAGACTGGCATTGTTGGCTCTCGGCGTGGCCGCCGTCGTTGCGCCGTATTTCCTTTTCAATATTTCTCTCAGCGGCCAATGGTGGCCGAACACTTTTTTTGCCAAGCAGGCTGAATACGCTATCCTGCTTCGGCTTCCGCTGTGGCAGCGGTTGGCGCAGATGATTGCCGCGCCATTCGTCGGCGCGACGTTGCTGTTGCTTCCGGCGCTGTTCAAGCGCAAGTGGTGGATTCAGTTAAGTTGGGTTGCGGCCTTTCTGGCCGTCTATGCTCTCCGGCTGCCCGTGACGTACCAACACGGGCGCTATCTGATTCCGATCATTCCGATGATCATCGTGATCGGCGGGGCGGGGACGGCGGACTGGGTTCAACTGCAAGCGAGTGCGACCTGGCGGCGAGTGATCAGCCGCGGGTGGGTGATCGGTTTGGGCGCAGTGGCGGCCGCATTCTGGACTCTCGGCGCGAATGCATTGATCGCCGATGTCCGCGTGATCAATGCCGAGATGGTGAGGACGGCAAAATGGGTTGCCGCGAATCTGCCGCCCGGAACGGTGGTCGCCGCCCACGATATTGGCGCGCTCGGTTATTTTGCGGATGTGCGGTTGATCGATCTGGCCGGATTGGTGTCGCCGGAAGTGATTCCGATTATCCGCGACGAAAAACAACTGCGGGGATTCATGATCCGCGAGGGCGCTCAGTATTTTATTACCTACCCGGGTTGGTGCCCGGGCTTTTCCGGCGAGGCCGACCTGACTCCGGTCTTTCACACCGGGCCGCTGTGCGATCCGTCCGCGCCCAATTTGCACATGACGGTGTACCGGTTATCGGGCGGTCGCTGATGGGTTTGCGCGGTTGCGCGCCACAATATGCTTGTGCTATACTCGTGCTTGAAGTGAGACGTTAGTCCTACTGGAGCCTGTTTATGGATAAGATTAGTGTCCTTATCATTGATGACCATCCGGTCTTTCGGCAAGGGTTGCGCGACATTCTGGGAGCCGAATCCGACATCTCAGTGGTGGGCGAGGGCGCGGATGGCGACGAGGCGCAGAAGTTGGCCTCATCTTTAGACCCCGACGTGATCTTGATGGACATCAACCTGCCGGGGATGAACGGCTTGCAGGTCACGCGGAAATTGAAAAACGAAAAACGCCGCTCGCTCATCGTGATGTTGACGGCCTACGACGATTCTGAACAAGCGCTGCATGCGTTCCGTTCCGGAGCATCGGCCTATTGCCCGAAAGACGTGCAACCGCCTAAACTACTGGAAGTGATCCGGCACGTGTCGCGCGGGCACTACGTGGTGGGCGACCAGTTATTTGATCGCGAAGGCATAGAAGGCTGGATGGAGAAAGGCGTGAGTCAGGTGAATCGCCCTTACGTGCAAGACGCGCAGGAATTGTTCTCGCCGCTGTCGCCGCGTGAAATGCAAATACTCCAATACGTCACGCGCGGCCTCAGCAATAAGGAAATCGCCTTTGCGCTGGGCATCAGCCACCAAACCGTGAAAAACCACATGACCGCTATTCTGCACAAACTTGACGTCGAGGATCGCACGCAGGCCGCCGTATATGCCTTGCGGCACGGCTGGGTCCGGTTGCAGGAAACGAAACTGTAAATTCTGATTATGGCTACTAACGCATTGCAGGAACTCATCGGACATACGCGCGAAGAACTGGAACGCTCTCAAAACCAGAGTCGCGAGATCGCCATGCTTATTGAACAAAGCCGGGGCGAAGTAGACAAGCTGGCCCAGCGCAACGCCACGTTCAACAGTCATTTGCGGCAACTCCAGCAAAATTTCGAGACGGTTCCGCGGAGCGATGTCAGGGCGACCTACGATGCTGTTTTGGAGTCACAGCAGAGACTGTTCACTATGCGCGGCCAAATGGAGAAATTGCAGGGCGATCAGAATAGTCTCAACCGCTACATTGCCTACCTGACGATGGTGCTAGAGGCGTTGGGGGAATTGGCCCCGGGGACGTTACTGCCTGCGGCGGCCGGGATGGGCCGGGACAATGGCGGCAACGGATCGGAGCCGGTCGTGGTGCGCATCATTGACGCGCAAGAAAACGAGCGACAGCGTATGTCGAAGGCCATGCACGACGGCCCGGCGCAATCTTTGACCAATTTCATTTTGCAGGCCGAGATCGTACAACGGCTCTTTGACTCGAATCCCGAACAAGCCCGGGTTGAATTGCAAAATTTGAAAAGCACCGCCACCTCTACCTTCCAACGGGTGCGCGAGTTCATCACCGAACTGAGGCCCATGATGCTGGACGATTTGGGTCTAGTTCCCACTGTGCGGCGTTACGTCAAGGCGTTCGAGGAAAAAAGCGGGATTCCTACGGCGTTAACGGTGACGGGAGAAGAACGGCGGTTCGAGTCGCATTGCGAAGTCCTGGCCTTCCGCGCTATCCAAGAATTGCTGAACAATGCTCGGACTCATTCGCAATGCACGCAGATACGCATTACATTAGATGTGGATGAGAGTTACGCGCGAGCCGTCGTGGAAGATAACGGAAAAGGATTCGACGTGGGAGCGGTTCTTGCGCCTGATCAAAAGCAACATATCGGACTCAGCACTCTAAAAGAAAAAGTAGAGCTTTTGGGTGGTCAGTTGCAGATAGCAAGTGTATTGGGCCAAGGGACAAAGGCTACGGTAGAAATCCCGATCAGCGCATTGAATACCGCCGCATAAACCGGAGTACTGGGAAGTCCTATTGCATTTGAGGGGGTTTGTTCCTATAATAGCTCCGTACCTAGCTTTAGGTAATTCATTACCCGCAAACTGCAAAAAGAAGGAGGTGAAAACGAAAATGTTGTTCATTCCCCGCGAAAAAGGGCAAGGCTTGGTTGAGTACGCGTTGATTCTCGTTTTGGTGGCCGTCGTCGTAATCGTCATTTTGGCGTTGCTCGGCCCCGCGATTGGTAACGTGTTCTCTAACATCATCGCTAACATTTAGTTCCATCGAGCGATGGATGAGCGGAAAACAATCCGTTCCCAAGAACCCGCAGAGCCTCATCGCAGGATGAGGCTCTGTACTTTAAATGGCCGGATGGTTTCCCGTGAGCCGAAGTTCGCTTGACTTTTCATGTGAACAAAGTATCATACTCCCGTTAGTAATAAAACTGCTCTGGAGGAGGACGGTATGCAACGTGGTCGTTTATTAATTCTGGTCGGCCTACTGCTGTTGCTGGCGACCGGCGGTGTATTTTTTGTGCTGACTCAACTCGGGGGCACGGGTGGTGGGGCAACACCAACTCCTGCCGTGGCGCCCACAGAAGTTAACGTCACGCAGATTGTTATAGCCGTTCAGCCGATGCCGCGCGGCAGCCGCATACCGGCGGACGCCGTCACCACAGCGCCCTGGCCGACGCTGAGCCTGCCTAACGGCGCCATCACCGATACGGCGCAAGTCGTGGGCCAATTGGCTCGATTCGATATCGTGCGCGGTATGCCGGTGCTTGCCTCGTTGATCGCTCCAGATGTGACCCAACTTGGGGGGCAAGGCTCAGAAGCCGCGCTTAGAATTCCGCTGGGGCAGGTGGCCATAACGATCCCCATGACGCGCTTGTCGGGTGTTGGTTATGCCCTCAAAGAAGGCGACCACGTCAACGTGCTGGTTTCTTTGCTCTTTGTGGATTTAGCTGAGTCGCAGTCCGCCTTGCCCAATCGAGCCGGCCTGGTCTTTGTTGACCCAATAACCAATCTCATCACGATCAACCCGTTGGGCGCAGAAGGCGATTTCACTACCAAAAACCTCTTTGCTCTTCCCATCTTCATCCAGCCGTCCGAAGCTCAGCGGCCGCGATTGGTTGTCCAGCAGATTGTCCAGGACGCGACGGTGTTGAAAGTTGGAACGTTTGGCGAGGAACTAATCGCCGCGCCGACCCCTACCGCCGTGCCGGACCCGGCCGCGACCCCGACTGCCGAAGCGGCCCCCACGCCCATCCCGCCGCCGGACATCCTCACGTTGATCGTGTCGCCGCAAGACGCCCTGGTGCTGAAATACTTCGTCGACTCGGACGCATCGTTCACGATGGCCCTGCGCTCCGCGGGCGATTTTTCTCGCGTTGACACCGAGAGTGTGACTCTGCAATACGCCATCGAGCGCTTCCGCATTTCGGTCCCCGCGCAATTAACCTACGGCCTCGAACCGGCCATCCGGAATCTTCAGCCGCCGGCGTTGCCGAACGATCCGTTGCCGCAAATTATTCCATTGCCCGACGGCACGTTTGTGTGCGCGGGCGCGAGTTGCCCTCCGCCCAAAGCGGCGGCTGCCACGCCCTAACGGTCATTTGTAAAACCTATCCCGCACTGCGGCTGTGAATGTTTCAGCCGCAGTGCGGTGTACGAGCCACACGACCAGGAGTCCAGGAGTGATATGCCCCCAGGTCAAAAGATTAGCGTATTGATTGTTGACGATATTGCCGAGACTCGGGAAAACATCAAGAAGCTTCTGCAATTCGAATCGGATATTGAAGTCGTCGGCATGGCGAAAACCGGGCGTGAAGCGCTGACGGTGGCAAAAGAGAAGCATCCCAACGTCGTGTTGATGGATATCAACATGCCGGACATGGACGGCATTACGGCCACGGAACTGATCATCAAAGATGTTCCTTCGGCGCAAATCGTTATCCTGTCGGTCCAAAACGAACCTGATTATTTGCGGCGGGCCATGATGGCCGGGGCGCGTGATTTTGTGACCAAGCCGCCATCCGGCGACGAACTGATCCGCACCATTCGCCGCATGTACGAAATCAGCAAAACGCGCTCCCAGGCTATGCCCTCCCAGTCGGTGCCGGGCGCGGCTGGCTCCGGCGCGGCCGGCGGGCAGGGCAAGATCATTTCGGTTTACAGCGCCAAAGGCGGCGTAGGATGCACCACCATCCTGACAAATTTGGCGGCGGCTCTTAATTCCGAAGAAACGAAGACGGTCGTCGTTGATTGCAATCTCCAGTTCGGCGATGTTGGCGTGTTCCTTAACTTGCAGGCCAAGCACAGCGTCATCGAGTTGTTTGAGCGCGCCGAGGAATTGGATCCCGAATTTGTAGCCAGTGTGATCGTGCCGCACAGCGGCGGCGTGAAAGCGCTTCTCGCCCCCACCAGCCCCGAACAAGCGGACGTAGTCAACGCCGCCGAAGTGAAGAAGGCGCTGGAATATCTGCGGCGCGAGTACGCATATGTGTTAGTGGATACGCCGTCGAGCCTGAATGATATCGTGTTGTCCATTCTTGATGTGTCGGATAGAATCATCTTGGTGGTGACGCCGGACATTCCCGCTATCAAAGACGCGCGCATCTTTTTCGATTTAGTGGATGCGCTGGAGTATCAACCGGAACGGGTAATGCTGGTGCTCAACAAGGCCGACAAGCGCGGCGGTATTACGGCCGCAAATATCCAAGATTCGATCAAGCACGATGTGGTGGCGCAAATACCGCTGGATGAGCGGGTGGTTTTGCATTCGATCAACAACGGGGTGCCGTTAATGATTAGCAACCGGGGTTTGCCGACCGCCCAAGCTTTGGCAGACCTGGCAAATAAAGTAAAGGCGAGTTTCATGCCCGTAGCGGAAAAAGAACTACCCATTGCGTCAAAACCGTCGGCGCTCAAACCGGCAGCACGCCGCCAGTTTGGCGGCTAAAAACGTGAAAGGCAGGTGAGAGGCCATGTCACTTCTTAAACGTATCGGACAATCAGGCACAGGCACGCCGTCGGCGCCTGGCGCCCCTTCCGTTCCACAAGGTCCGGCGCCGGGTGGCGATCAGGCATCCAAACTCGCCGAATTGCGGATGCGGCGCACGGAAGCGCCCGTCGGCCAGGCCGCCTCCAGAGATGGCTTGTTTGATATTAAGACGCGCGTGCAGAATAAGCTTTTGCAACAATTGGATCCCTCGATGGACGTGACGCGCACGGCGGAAGTGCGTAAGAACATCGAGGATTTGTACGAATCGATTCTGAACGAAGAGAATATTGTGCTGGCGCGCACCGAGCGGAAGCGGCTTTTCGAGCACATCGTAGCCGAGATTCTTGGCTTTGGTCCGTTGGAAACTCTGTTGACCGAAGAGTCGATCACCGAAATCATGGTGAACGGTGGAAAGAATATCTACGTCGAACAGAAAGGCAAACTGCATCGCGTGCCGGTGACTTTCGAAAGCGACGAACATCTGATGCGTATTATTGACCGCATCGTCGCGCCGCTGGGCCGCCGTATCGACGAGTCCAGCCCGTACGTGGACGCTCGTTTGCCCGATGGCTCACGCGTCAACGCCGTCATCCCGCCGATCTCCCTGGTCGGCCCGGTGCTGACCATTCGTAAGTTTGCTAAAAAGCCGATCACCGTTGACCAATATATCGGCTTTGGGGCCATCACGCAGGAAGCGATGGAATTCATGCGGGCCTGCGTTATTTCCCGCGTCAACATCGTGGTTTCGGGCGGCACGGGTTCCGGAAAGACAACGTTCCTCAATATTCTTTCCGGCTTCATCCCGCCGGACGAAAGAATTCTGACGATTGAAAACGCAGCGGAATTGCAACTGCGCCAGGAACACGTGGTGACGTTGGAATCGCGCCCGTCCAACATCGAAGGCAAGGGCGAAGTCACGATCCAGCATTTGGTGGTGAATGCGCTTCGTATGCGGCCTGACCGCATCGTGGTCGGCGAGATACGCGACGAGGCGGCGCTGGATATGCTGCAGGCCATGAACACCGGCCACGACGGCTCGATGACCACGGCCCACTCCAACGGCCCGCGCGATACGTTATCGCGCCTCGAAACGATGACCCTCATGGCCGGTATGGACTTGCCCGTGCGCGCCATCCGCGAGCAGATTTCTTCGGCAGTGCATCTCATCTGCCACTTGGAGCGCCTGCGTGACGGCTCGCGCAAGGTCGTCGCCATTACCGAAGTGCAGGGCATGGAAGGCGACGTGATCACCACCACCGATTTATTTGTCTTCGAGCAGACCGGCCTCGAGAACGGTCGCGTGGTGGGCCGCATGCGCCCCACCGGCCTGCGCCCCAAATTCATGGAACGTATTGAAGCCGCCGGCATTCAATTGCCTCCCACCATTTTCGGCATCGGCGAACGCATCCGCTACTAGCCCTGGCCGACTTCACGAACGCGCTATTTGGGCGCGGGGGCGTTTTGGCGTACAATACCAGTGCCCTGGATTTCTTTCCTTCAGCGGCGGAGGTGATCTATGCCCACAATTGCATTCGTAATCATCGGTGTGTTATTGGCTGGCGGCATTGTGGCCGTGGGTGTGTTCGCCCTGCGCGGCCAACAATCGGTGGTTCAGGAACGCTTGGGCCGGTACGCCGATGGCTCCGTGGTGGCCGAAGCCCCGGCCGCTGCCGCGGCTAAACCCCGTTCCAGCCCGCTGGGCGAACGCTTCAACGATTATCTCCGCACCCGCAGCATCTTTGGCAAAGTCCAGGGCGAACTCAACGCCGCAGACATCAAAATAAACGTCGGCGAATTTTTCGCGCTTACGCTCATCACAACTATCGGCGGGCTTTTCATCGGCGCGGCCGGCCTGTCACTGAGGGCCTGCCTGTTGAGCCCGGCGGGCGTGTTTGTTTGCCTGCTGGCACGTAACTACACCGACTCGCTCGTGTTTGGCATCGCCGGCGGAATTCTCGGTTTTCTGGCTCCCCGTTTCTATGTGAATAATCGAAAAGGGGCGCGGCTCAAGGCTTTTGATAGTCAGCTTGGCGACACGCTGAATTTGATGGTCAATGCCCTGCGGTCAGGGTATAGCGTTCTTCAGGCAATGGAAGCCGTTGCCAAGGAACTGCCTCCGCCCATCTCGGTGGAATTCAAGCGCATTGTGCAAGAAATACAGTTAGGTTTGCCGATGGAATCGGCGCTGGAGCATTTGCTAGATCGTATTTCCAGCGAGGATTTGGACTTGGTCGTGACCGCCATCAACATTCAGCGAGAAGTTGGCGGCAACCTGGCCGAAATCCTCGACGTTATATCATTTACGATCCGCGAGCGCGTCCGTATCAAGGGCGAGATCGCGACGTTGACTTCGCAGGGCATGGCAACGGGCTGGGCCATTACCGCCATGCCGTTTGCGCTGGTGGCCTTGTTAGCTGTCGTCAACCCCAATTACATCGGCGAGTTCTTTGCGACAAGAAACAATGTGCCGTTCCCGTGCGGTTGGGCCATGCTTGTCGTGGCGTTGATCATGATTGGCATCGGCGGCGCGATCATCCGTAAGATCGTGGACATTGAGATTTAATCGCGGCGTGAAATCGGCGGAGGATTTGCTATGAACCTCTTTTTCATTGTTGGCTTAGGCGCAATGCTGCTAGTGGCCGTAATTCTGGTCATCGTCGGCTTCCGATCTCCTGAGGCGCGAGACCCGCTTCAGTCGCGCCTGGCCGAGTTTGGCTCACGCGATATGCCGGTGACGCTGCAAGAAATCGAATTGGCACAACCGTTTAGCGAACGCGTGCTGATGCCGATAGTTCGGCAAGTAGGGCAACTGTCGTCGCGCTTTACACCTCAAGCGACGTTGGAATCTACGCAGCACCGGCTTGACCTGGCCGGCAACCCGGGCAACATCGGCCCTACCGAGTTTATGGCCATTCGCATCGCGGCGGCGATTGGCATTGGCGGCCTGTTGTTTCTAGCATTTGTGTTTGCGCCGGAGAAGAACTGGCCGCGCAACATCGCGCTTACTATCGGTTTTACCGCGCTTGGCTATTTCTTCCCCGAAATCTGGCTGTCAAGCAAGATCGGCCGGCGACAGGATGAGATCTTAAAATCATTGCCTGATGCGTTGGATTTGCTGACGATTTGCGTGGAGGCTGGGCTGGGGTTTGATGCCGCGATGGGCAAAGTGAATGAAAAATGGGACAACGAGTTGTCCATTGGCTTTGGTCGCGTGTTGCAGGAGGTGCGGCTGGGCAAACTCAGGCGCGAGGCCCTGCGTGACATGGCGTTCCGTATGGAAGTGTCCGACGTAACGAGTTTCATCGCCGCCGTTTTGCAGGCCGAGCAACTTGGCGTGAGCATGGGCAAGATTCTGCGCATCCAATCGGATCAAATGCGCATCCGCCGCCGCCAACGCGCCGAGCAAAAAGCCCATCAGGCGCCGATCAAAATGCTCTTCCCGATGGCGCTGTTCATCTTCCCGACAATTTGGCTGGTGCTGCTGGGTCCGGCGGGGCTGTTGCTCAGGAATTCGGCGCTGTCCGGCATTTTGGGCGGTTAGTCGTCTCACAACGGAAGGGGGCAACTTTTGGCGGCTCCTTCGCAAAGGATTGGCTACTCTGCTCACCTGCGAGTGATGGCTGAACGGGCTGTCTGGTCATCGCTGGATTTGCTATTGCCCCCGCGTTGCGAAAATTGCCGGCGGCTTGGCGAGCGGTTGTGCGCCCGTTGTCGCAATGAAATTGAATACATCGCCGATCCCATTTGCGGACGTTGCGGCTATCCCGCGTCTGCGCCGACAACTGATGACTGTGATCAGTGTCGGCGCAGGCCGTTTAACGGGCGCGGGATGCGGTCATTGGCTTTGCACGGCGGGCCGCTCCGACGCGCGATCCACAGCCTCAAATATCGCCACAACCCACCCTTGAGTGAAGTGCTGGCCGGAATGATGGATCGCCGCTGGCCTTCGGCGTTGCCCCGCGATGCGGTTTTGATTCCGGTGCCACTCTCGGCGGAGCGTATGAAAGAACGCGGTTTCAATCAGGCCGAACTGCTGGCGCGCCATTTGGGGGCGCGGCGGCAGCGGCCAGTGCTTTCGCGCGCGCTTCACCGCGTGCGGGCGACGAAGTCTCAAGTGGGGTTGACGGCGGAAGATCGGCAGTCT
>CAYYCF010000033.1:0-13575 GCA_964470235.1 uncultured Anaerolineales bacterium
CGACTGTTCGTCAATTTTCAAATCCTGTTTGGCTGCGGCTTGTCCGCGTTAGGACTTATCGGCAAACTGCAAGTGGCCGACCGGGCCGAGGCGATTATTCGGGCGAAAGAGGCGGGGTTGCGGTAAGTTGTCCATTCGCCCACGCCGCATCAGCCGGCCGGAGTCGCGGGAGCGGAGGCTTGCCGGAGTAATCCAAAGCATCGGCGTAATGCCCCCGGGCGTAAACTGTGTTGAATACGGATTTCAGATTCAGCGGCACATCCTCGAACGGCGGGCGGAGGGGCACTGCAATCGTCGGCAGCGGGTCGCGCAAATCAAAGAGCCAGGCCTCGTAGGGAGGCGGAGCGTCCCCGCGTTTCAGCAAAGCGTAGTAGTCACTCTTGCCCGCCACTTCTTCCGGGCGTTCACCCGCGCGCAACAGGTCAATTTCAATCCAATGAGTCTTGGAAGCCATGACCGTTCTGCGCTTCCGCAAGAAAGCCTCACGGCCTTCCGTGCCGGCCGCCTTGTTGAAAGGCGAGAGCACTTCTATCGTCGTGACGACTTCGCGGCTGTGGGTGTCGCGAATTTCGATGAAGCGGTCGCGGATTTCCAGATCGTAGATCGGCTCAATGAGTGTCGGTTCGGTGATGGCCGCTTCCGAGACCCGTGAGCCTCCCCGCGTTCCCGGCTGGGTGACGATGTAAACGTCCGGCACAATGGGTCCCCGCCGCTCGGGATCATCCAGCGGGACGACGAAAACACGCTCCTCGATATTGACGAGGAAGTTGGGCGAGACAGCATCGGCAATGGTGTCGCTGACCGAATTGATGAACCGGCTGTGGAAACCGCCCCAACCACTCGGCTCCTCCAAATACGGATCCATCCCTGGAAATGGTGATGGCATGGCCGTGATCTCCTTCCCTGCGGGTCCTGTCCGAAGACCCGTAGCATAGGGGCTTGTCCCCGCCGCCCACAACCCCGCTGTGCGGGGCGCAAGCAGGGGGCGATGCTACCTTTTCGGACGCGATTATTGTAGCACGACGTTTGGAAGTTGACCCTTTCGTCTTCTAATTTGACCCGGACGTGAATTGTCCGGCAACCGCAGAATCCGTACAGTGAAACAGGTGGCAACAGAGCCACCTGTTTTATTTTGTTCTTTGACCGGAGAACTCCGAATGGCATTCCGGCACGACATCGAATCCATTAGCGGGCAAAACGTCAATCTGTGTTTCCAGTGCAGCAAATGCTCCTCCGGTTGTCCGCTGGCCGACAAAATGGATCTCAAACCGGCGCAAGTGATGCACAGCATTCGCCTGGGGCGGGAAGAGGCGGTGCTGAACAGCAATGCGATTTGGTTGTGCTTGGGGTGCGAAACGTGTTCGGCGCGCTGCCCGCAGCAAGTGGAACCGGCGGCGGCCATGAATGCGGCCCGCGCGCTGGCCCTGCGAAGAGGACTCAAGCCGCGCGTCAAAGAGATCGGCATCTACTATCGCGGCTTCGTGGACAACATGCGGCTGAACGGAAAGATACACGACGCTTCCGTCGCCGGCATCACTCAACTGCTCACCGGACAATTGATCAAGAGCCTGCCGCTGGCGTGGAAATTAACCGCGCGCGGGCGGGTCAAGCCCCCGCCTCTGCCGTTGGGCGGCGCGGGCTTCCGAAAAATGTACAACGCGGTGCTGGCAAAGGAAAAGAGCGTTTGAACCGCGAAGACACGAAGACCGCGAAGAAAAAGAAAACGACTTCGCGCCCTTTGCGCCTTTGCGGTGTGTTTCAATGAAATACGGCTACTACCCCGGCTGTTCGCTCGAAGGCATCAGCAGAGAATACGACGAGTCGATGCGGGCGCTGTTGGCGCGGCTCGGCGTTTCTATTGAAGACCTGCCGGACTGGATTTGCTGCGGCACGCTGGCCGCGCCCTCGCTCTCTCCCCTGCTCGGGCTGGCGACCCCGTTGTGGAACGTGGCCCGCGCCAAAGAAGCCGGGTACGATCAACTGATCGCGCCCTGCAGCGCATGCCTCTATCACTTCAAGCACGCCGCCAAACGCGTGGCCGACGACTCCGCGCTGCGCGCCGACGTAGAGGCCGTGCTGGAACTGCCGTTGGCCTCGCCGCCGCCCATCATTCACCCGCTCGAACTCCTCAGCGCCGACTCGTTTGAAACGCGCATCAAAGGCGCGATCCGACGCGATCTCTCCGAACTTAGAGCCGTGTGCTATTACGGCTGTCACATTTCACGGCCGGCTTCGGTGATGCAATTCGACGACCCTGAAAATCCGCAGAGCATGGACCGGTTGATGAGTTGGGCCGGCGTGCAGGTGTTGGACTGGCCGCGCAAAGTGGATTGCTGCGGCGCGCACTACAGCATGATCAAGCCCGACATCGTGGTGGATTTGTGCGCGAAATTGTTCGAAGACGCGGTGGAGGCCCAGGCCAACGCCATCATCGTCGCCTGCCCGATGTGCCACGCCAACCTCGACACGAGGCAGGATCAGATCGCCGCGAAACTCGGCCAGCCGATCCACGTGCCCGTGCTGTATTTCTCGCAAGTGTTGGGCTATGCGATGGGGCTCTCGCCGCAAACGCTCGGCCTGCGGCGGCACATTGTCGATCCGCTGCCGATGATGTTGGAGAAGTGCGGGCAAAGGATGAAGGATGAAGGCGGAAGGGTGAAGACTGCTCCTGGAGACTGAAGTCTTCACGCAAATTGCTCATTTCATCCTTCCGTCTTCTTGATGTGCTGGATGAGTTTTTCGGGGCTGACGATTTCGGCCAGCGCGCTCAGCGGATCGGGATATTCGTCGCCCTGCAGCCAAGTCACGTTCAGCCAGAAGCCGGGCAGGGCGCGCGACCGGTATATTCCGTCCGGGCCGATGGGGATGGGCCGGTACTGGCCGCGCTCGTCCAATTGGTAGAAGAACGCGCGCCGCCGGTTCGGGCGCGGGTCAAGGATCCAGTATTCGGGAACGCCGCCGGCCTCGTACTCGTAGAACTTGTCGTCTCGGTCGCGCGACACGCTGTCGTCGGAGACGATCTCGATCACCAGGTCTGCCGGGCCATCCAACCGATCTTCGATCACCCGCGCGGCGTGGTCTTTTGAGACAAACAGGATGTCGGGTTCGCGCCCCGGCCCGCGACCGGGAAGTTTCATCTGCATTGGCGCAGTGTATATCTTGCCCAGATCAAAAATGCCCACGAAGAGGCCCAGCAATGGAAGAAGGACAGTAGCCAGTTCTTGATGAAGCGGTTTAGGCGGCAAAAGGACAATTACCTCTCCATCTACCCATTCGGCATAGGTGTCTTCATCGGACCACGCCAGACACTCCTCTATCATCGGTTATGAACACAGCGACTCCTGATTTCCCCTCTCCCCTCAGCCGCAACGGCCAACCCGTTGGCGCGGTGATGGTCGTGGGCGGCGGCATCGCCGGAATGCAAGCCAGTCTCGATCTGGCTGATGCCGGTTTCAAAGTGTACCTGGTCGAAAAGGGGCCGGCCATCGGCGGGCACATGGCCGCACTGGATAAAACGTTCCCCACCAACGACTGCGCCACCTGCATCGTCGCCCCCAAACTGGTGGAGGTCGGGCGGCATCCCAACATCGAACTCCTGACGCTGACCCAACTGGAAGCAGTCGAGGGAGAAGCGGGCCATTTTCGGGCCGCGCTGCGACAGGCGCCGCGCTACGTCGTGGAGGATTTGTGCACCGGCTGCGCAATCTGCTGGGGCAAGTGCCCGGTGCGCGACATCCCGTCCGAGTTCCATCAGCGGCTCGGCGCGCGTCCGGCCATCTACGTGGACACGCCGCAGGCCATTCCCCTCGTGCCGGTGATTGACGCGGCGAATTGCCGCTACGTTGTTTTTCGCGAGGCGGCCCGAGGCCTGCCTGAAGGGCAAAAACCGCGCGCGGCGGACGGCAGGCGGATGATCGAGTGCCGCATCTGCGAGAAACTCTGTCCCCAGCATGCCGTTGACTTCAACCAGACCGAGCGCACGCTGGAACTGAAAGTCGGCGCGGTCATTCTGGCCGCCGGGTTCGATCTATTCGATGCCCGCGCCGTGGCCGAGTACGGCTACGGCGCGTACCCCAACGTCATCACCAGTCTGGAATTCGAGCGGATTCTCAGCGCCTCGGGGCCGACCCTGGGGCGCATCCGCCGCCCCTCAGACGGCGCTGCTCCCCGGCGCATCGCTTTCATTCAGTGCGTCGGTTCACGCAACCCGGCCCTCGGCAACGACTACTGCTCCGCCGTGTGCTGCATGGCCGCGACCAAAGAGGCCATCGTCGCCGGAGAGCGCCTGCCGGAGTTGGAGACGGCGATCTTTTACATTGACCTGCGCGCCTTCGGCAAAGGCTTCTACCGCTATTACCAGCGGGCGAAGAACGAGTGCGGCGTCCGCTACGTGCGGAGTATGATCTCTGCCGTCACACAGACACTGCCGTCGAAGAACCTCCTGTTGAGGTTCGCAGAAGAAGACGGTCAGATTCGTGAAGAGCAATTCGATCTGGTGGTGCTGTCGGTGGGACTGAAACCGCCGCCCGCGGCGGCCGAGTTCTGCGAGCGGCTCGGCCTCGCCCGCAACCGTCACGGCTTTTGCGCCACGCGGCCGTTCTCGACGGTGGAGACCTCCCGCCCCGGCGTATTTGCCTGCGGGACATTCACCGGGCCCAAAGACATACCACAGACCGTGATGGAGGCCAGCGCGGCCGCCGCTTGCGCCGCGCAACTGCTCGCCCCGGCGCGGGGCACGCTGGTGCGGGAGAAGGAAACGCCTCCGGAGCGGGACGTGGCCGGCGAAGAGTCGCGCATCGGCGCGTTTGTCTGTCACTGCGGCACGAACATCGCGGGCGTGGTGGACGTGAAAGCGGTGGCCGAGTTCGCCCGCTCTTTGCCCGGCGTCGTGGTGGCAGAGGACAATCTGCACTTGTGCGCGCCGGACGCGCAGGCGCGCATCAAGGAGTTGATCCGGGAACACAAGTTGAACCGGGTGCTCGTCGCCGCCTGTTCGCCCAGGACTCACGAGCCTCTGTTCCAGGAAACCATCCAGGAAGTCGGGCTGAACAAATATCTGTTCGAAATGGCGAACATCCGCGACCAGTGCTCGTGGGTGCATTCGAGCAACCCGGAGCGAGCCACGCAGAAAGCCAGATCGCTGGTGAGCATGGGCCTCAGCCGCGCCCGTCACCTGACCCCCCTCCACGCCACGAAAATCGGCGTGAACCCTCGGGCGCTGGTGATCGGCGGAGGGCTGGCTGGCATGACGGCCGCGCGCGCGCTTTCGGCCCAGGGCTTTGAGGCGCATCTCGTGGAAAAGGAAGGCGAACTGGGAGGAAATCTGCACCGCCTGCACTACACGCTGGAAGAGAACGGGGTGCAGGGCTACCTCGCCGGCCTGATCGAGCGGGTGAAGCGCGATCCGCTCATCCACGTTTACACCCGCGCGCGGGTCGAGCGGGTCGAAGGCTGTGTCGGCAACTTTACAACTACAGTGCGAAGCGCGAAGTTCGAAGTGCAAAGTGAGGAGTTCGAAGTGCGAAGCGGCGTCATCATCGTGGCGACGGGCGCCGCCGAACTCAAAGGCGACGATTACCTTCGCGGCTGGGATGAGCGGGTGATGACTCAGCGCGAATTGGAGGAGAGAATCGCCAATTCCCGATCTCAAATCTCAAATCTCAAATCGGTGGTGATGATCCAGTGCGTCGGGTCGAGAGACGCGGAGAGGCCGTATTGCAGTCGAATTTGCTGTAGCCAGGCGCTCAAGAATGCGCTGAAGGTGAAGGAAATCAACCCCGATACGAAAGTCATCGTCCTCTACCGCGACTTGATGAGTTACGGTCTGAAAGAGGAACACTACACGCGGGCGCGAGCGGCCGGCGTCACTTTCATCCGTTACGACCTCGATCACCCGCCGCAAGTGCGAAGTCTGAAAGCCGTCCTGCGGCGCGGAGAGACGCCCTCACCCGAAGACGGCCCTTCGCCTCTGGCCGTTACCGTCAGAGACGCCAATCTGGGCATGGAGTTGACTCTGGCCGCCGACCTGTTGGCGCTGAGTGTGGCGATGGCCGCGCCTGCGGAGAACCAGGAACTTGCCCAATTGCTGAAGGTGCCGCTCGACGGCGACGGTTTCTTCCTCGAAGCCCACATGAAACTAAGGCCGGTGGATTTCGCCACGGACGGAATCTTCGTGTGCGGGTTGGCCCATTCGCCGAAATTTATGGAGGAAACCATCGCCCAGTCGCAGGCCGCCGCCGCCCGCGCCGCCGCCATCCTCTCCAGGGCGCAGATCGAATCGGAAGCGATGGTGCCGGCGATCAGCCTGGAGAAATGCATCGGCTGCGCGGTGTGCCAGACGGTCTGCGCGTTTCAAGCCATCCGCGTCGCGGACACAGAAATTGGCAAGCGGGCGGAGGTGATGCTGGCGGCCTGTAAAGGGTGCGGCCTGTGCGGCGCGGCCTGCCCCTATGGCGCCAACACGCCGGGGCATTTCACCGACCGGCAGTTGATGGCGCAGATCAGCGCCCTCGCCGAGTCGCCGAGATTTTCGGGGAACGGATTCGAGCCTCGAATTCTGGGTTTCCTGTGCAACTGGTGCGCCTACGCCGGGGCTGACCTGGCCGGCGCGTCGCGCATTCAGTATCCGCCCAACCTGCACGTGGCGCGGGTGATGTGCACCGGCCGCATTGATCTGGCCTTCATCGTCGAGGCCCTTTTGCAGGGCATTGACGGCGTCATAGCGCTGGGCTGTCACAAAGGCGATTGTCACTACGCCACTGGCAACTTGCACGCCGAGGAGCGGATGGGCCACCTGCGGCAGGTTTTCGAAGGCGTCGGGTTGAACCCGAAACGCTTTCATCTCGACTGGGTGTCGGCCTCGGAGGGAGGCCGTTTCTCCGAATTGGTCAATTCGTTCACGGAACAGATACGGGAGTTGGGGCCGATAGCCTGATGCCAAGCAGTGACATCCAGCAAAAGTTAGCCGCCGCCAGGCAGGTCGTCACCGACCCTCGCCTGCGGACGCTGTCGGGCAAGCGGAAGATGCTGGTCGAGGACGGCAACGTGTACGGTGTTCGCATCGGCGAAGTGGAATTTACTCGCTTCCTGGACAAAGTCTATGCCGACGAGGCCATCCGCAAAGTCATCGTGGCCGCGCTGCGCGAGACTCCCCTCTCCGTCGCGGCGCTATCCGAAAAAATCGGCGTGAGGCCGGACATCCTATTCAAACACCTGCTCGTGCTTCAACAAAAAGGGCAGGTGGAAGTGGCGCGGGTCGAGAATCACGCGCCTCTCTACCGGAGCGCCGGGGCAGAATGAAGAACGGCAAGGTTGGCGCAGTCCTCGTCATTGGCGGCGGCATCGGCGGGATGCAGGCCGCGCTCGATCTGGCCGACGCCGAATTCAAAGTCTACCTGCTGGAAAAGGCCCCGGCCATCGGCGGGATGATGGCGAAGTTGGACAAGACATTTCCCACCAATGACTGCGCCATGTGCACCATCTCGCCCCGGCTGACCGGCACAGGCCAACATCCCAACATCGAACTCCTGACGTACGGCGAACTTGATTCGGTCGAGGGCGAGGCCGGACACTTTGACGTTGCCATTCGAAAGAAGGCGCGTTACGTTGACGAATCGAAATGCACCGGCTGCGGCCTGTGCGCCCAGAACTGTCCGGTGGAGGCAATTGACGAGTACAACTTCGGCCTCGCCAGCCGCGCCGCCGTTTACCTGAGTTACCCTCAGGCCGTCCCGCGCGTCTTCACCATCAACCGTGAGCGCTGCCTGGGCTGCGGCATATGCGAAACCGTCTGCGGGCCGCGCGCCATCAACTACGGGATGCAGGACGAGATTCGCCGTCTGGAGGTGGGGGCCATCGTCGCCGCGCCCGGGCTGGACTTGTTCGACCCCGGTGTGCAGGGCGAGTACGGCTACGGGCGCTACCCCAACGTCCTGACCAGCCTGGAGTTCGAGCGGGTGCTCTCGCCGAGCGGGCCGTACCGAGGGATGGTGCTGCGGCCTTTTGACGGCCGCGTCCCCAGCCGTATCGCCTTCATTCAGTGCGTTGGTTCGCGCCGCGCCGACCGCAACTGGTGCTCGGCGGTGTGTTGTATGTATGCGACCAAGCAGTGCCTCGTCGCGATGGAGCACGTGCCCGGCCTTGAGTGCACCGTCTTCTTCATCGACTTCCGCGCCTTCGGCAAGGGCTTCGACGCCTATTACGAGCGCGCCAAACAGGCCGGTGTGCGTTACATCCGCGCCATGCCGTCGTCTATCAAAGAAGCGCCCGGCAGCCGTAACCTTGAGATTCAGTATGCGCCGCCGGGGAACGGCAATCCCGTCGGCGAGGCGTTCGATCTCGTGGTTCTCTCTTGTGGATTCCAGCCCGCCGCCGCTGCTAGAGACCTGGCCGGAAAACTCGGCATCGAACTCACGCCGGACGGATTCTGCCGCACCACGGTCACGCCGTTGAACACCAGCCGAGAGGGCATTTACGTCTGCGGGCCGTTTGCCGAGCCGAAGGACATCCCGGAGACGGTCATTCAGGCCAGCGGCGCGGCGGCCAAGGCGATGACGCTTCTGGCCGACGTGCGGGGGACGATGGTCGCCCCGAAGGTCTATCCGCCGGAGATGGACGTTACCGGCCAGCCGCCGCGCGTCGGCGTGTTCGTCTGCCACTGCGGGACGAACATCGCCGGGGTGGTGGACGTGGCCGCCGTCACCGAATATGCGCGCACCCTGCCGGACGTGGCCTACGCCGATCGCAACCTGTTCACCTGCTCGACCGACTCGCAGGCCAAAATCCGCGCGGCCATCAAGGAGCACAACCTCAACCGCGTCGTCGTCGCCTCTTGCACGCCGCGCACGCACGAGCCGCTGTTCCAAAACTGCATCCGCGAGGCCGGACTCAATTTCTACTTGTTCGAGTTGGCGAATATCCGCGATCAATGTTCGTGGGTGCATCGCGAGTTTCCGGCGCAGGCCACCGACAAGGCGAAAGACTTGGTGCGCATGGCCGTCGCCAAATCGCGTTTGACCGAGCCGCTGCAGCGGAAGTCGCTCGAATTCAATCACGATGCGCTGGTTATCGGCGGCGGGTTGTCCGGGATGACCGCTGCGCTCGAACTGGCCGATCAGGGCTTCCTCGTGTCGTTGGTGGAGCGGGCGGGCGAACTGGGCGGCAATCTGCGCCACCTGCATTTTCTGCTCAATCACACCGACCCGCAGGGACTGCTCCGGCGCTTGAGTGAGCGGACGCTCCATCATCCCAACATTCGCGCCTTCCTCAACGCAGAGATTGTGGCCGTGGAGGGGAGCGTGGGGAAGTTCAAGACGACGCTTCGTCGGAAGGATGAAGGTGGAAGGATGAAGGATGAAACGGAGCCCGGCACAGGCTTTCCGCCTTCCGCCTTCATCCTTCATCCTTTGGAAGACATAGTTGTTCAGCATGGCGTAGTGATCGTCGCCACCGGCGCTCAGCCGTATCACCCGACCGAATACCTGTACGGGCAAGATGAGCGCGTTCTCACCCAACTGGAGCTGGAGGAGCGACTCGCCAGTCCGCAATCTGAAATCCGCAATCTGAAATCCATCGTCATGATCCAGTGCGTCGGCTCGCGCACGCCCGAGCGCCCGTATTGCAGCCGGTTGTGTTGCAGTCAGGCAGTGAAGAATGCGCTGCAGATCAAACGGGTCAGCCCGCAGACCGAGGTGTACGTTTTGTACCGCGACATCCGCACCTATGGGCTGCTGGAGCAATACCACCGGCAAGCGCGCGAGGCCGGCGTGTTGTTTGTGCGCTTCGAGGCCGATCGCCCGCCGCAGGTAGCAGCGGAGTCCGAAGTCTCCGACTTCGGCCAACGTCAGGAGACGTTGGACTCCGGCAACCAAAACAAGCCGCCCCTGCAAGTGGTGGTGCACGACGCCATGCTCGGCGCGGATGTAATGCTGGAGGCGGATCGAGTTGTGCTGTCGGTTGCCACCGTGCCACAAGCGGATGCGGGCGAAATGGCGCAACTGTTGAAAGTGCCGCGCACGCAGGACGGTTTCTTTCAGGAAGCGCACCTGAAACTGCGCCCGGTGGATTTTGCTAACGAAGGCATCTTCCTGTGCGGCATGGCGCACTATCCGAAGAAGGCTTTCACCGAGAGCATTTCGCAGGCCGCCGCCGCCGCCGGGCGCGCGGCAACGGTGCTGGCGAAACGGGTCATCACCGTCGAGCCTTCCATTTCGCACGTCGTCGAGGAGAAATGCGACGGCTGCGCCTACTGCGTTGACCCGTGTCCGTTCAAAGCCATCACGCTGATCGAGTACCAGAACGCGGCCGGACAGACGAAGAAACGGGTGGTGGTAGACGAGACAGCGTGCAAAGGCTGCGGCACCTGCCAGGCCACCTGCCCGAAGGGCGCGATCTTCGTGTGGCACTTCAAGCTGGATCAACTGCGGGCGATGACGATGGCGGCGTTGGGGAAGTGACTAAAGTGGGAAGTGACTAAAGTGACTAAAGTGACTGAAGTGACTAAAGTGACTGAAGTGACTAAAGTGACTAAAGTGGGAAGTGCGAAGTGGGCCGCTCTCACTTTAGACACTTCGCACTTCGCACTTCCCACTTCCCACTCCTCACTTCGAACTTTTACCAATGGACGTGAACAGTGCGAGAAGCTGAGTGCATTCGCCCAGGTCGGGTTGAACTTGATCGGCGGGCAGCCACTCGGCTTCGACGATGACTTCGAGCCAGTACTGAGTCTCGCTGGCTTCCTTCTCGCAGATCGAAATCCTGTGACGGAAGTCGGCGCGGCTCACGGCGCGATTGGCCTCGCGGTAATTGGCGCCGATTGAAGTGCCGGAACCGACCAGTTGGCGGGCGACGACATCGGCCTCGCGATTGTGAGGAAGCCGCGCCGCCAATCGAATGGCTCGCACAGCGAATGTCTTCGTGCGCTTTTCCAGTTGCTGACCGAACTCTTTGTTGGTGGGCATTGCTCTCTCCTTGTCTTATTGAACGGCCACGAATGCTTTGGACAATGCCGGTAATTGTAGAACATTCCTGATCTAACACACTTCACACTTGCCACTTCACACTTTAGGCACTTATGAACGACGATTTCGAACCCCTCATCCTCACTTACTGCTGTTACTGGTGCTCGTACACCGGCGCAGATTTGGCCGGAACGTCGCGCCTTCAGTATCCGCACAACATTCGCATTATCCGCGTGCAGTGCAGTGGCATGGTGCATCCGAATCTGGTGATAGACGCGCTAACCAACGGCGCGGACGGCGTGCTGATGTGCGGCTGTCACGAAGGCGATTGCCATTACCGTGAGGGCAACCTGCGCGCCAAGGCCCGCGCCGACGCCATTGCGATGATGCTGGAGGATTTCAATCTGGAGCCGGAGCGCTACCGGCTGGAATGGGTGTCGGCCTCCGAGGGGCCGCGCTTCGCGCAGGTGGCGACGGAGATGGTCGAGCAGGTGAAGAAGGTGGGGCCAAGTCCGTATAAGTAGGAGCGGCTTGCAGCCGCGACCCTCACGCGTGAAACGCGCTCCCACGCCGCGTGAATTGTTATCAAGGAGGTGTTCTATAAGAGGATTACTCTGCCGCACAACCGACTCGACGTGTGTTTTCAAAACAAGAAAGGAGGCAGTATGCCAGTCAAAGTAGCCCAAGAATGGTTCGCTATCTGCGGTGGTTGTGAGGTCACCATCCTCGACGTGGGCGAGCCGTTGCTCGACGTTCTGCCGGCGCTGGAGTTTGTGCATATGCCGGTGATCATGGATCACAAACTGTACGGGCAGACCGGCGAGAACAAAGACATGAACATCCCCGAGGCGGATGTCGGCATCATCACCGGCGGCGTCCGCAACGAGGAAAACAAAAAGCTGGCCGAGTTGATGCGGTCGCGAGTCAACACGCTCATCGCCATGGGCTCGTGCGCCAGCTTCGGCGGCATCCCGGCGCTGGCGAATCAGTACGCGATTAACGAAATCTACGAGCGCGTGTATCGCGGCAACTCCACCACCGACGCCGGCGAAACGCCAACTGGCGACGTGCCGGCCCTGCTCGACCGCGTGTATGCTTTGCACGAAGTGGTGAAGGTGGATTTGAACTTGCCAGGATGCCCGACCACGCCGGACATGTTCGTCGGCGCGTTGATGCACCTGCTCAAAGGCGCGCCGTTCGCCGTCGCCGAAAAGAGTGTGTGCGATGAGTGCCCGACTATCCGCGAGAAGAAAGCAGTGGGGACACTCAAGCGCCCGCTCGAATCCATCGAGGGCGCGGGCGAGCCGCTGAACACCATGCGCTGTTTGATGGAGCAGGGCTTCCTGTGTCTCGGCCCGGCCACCCGCGCCGGGTGCGGCGGTATGGACGGCGGCTCGCCGCGCTGCATCCGCGCTTACATGCCGTGCCGGGGGTGCTTTGGCCCGCTGAGGCTGGACGCCAATCCCATGGTGGACATGATGGGCGCGCTCGCCACCATCGGGCTTGATGCCAAACAGATTCCGGATCGGGCCGCCACGTTTAACCGCTTCGCCGGGGCAGGCCGCCTGCAGCCGAAGAGGGGAGGGAAGTAGCCATGGGCCAGACACTTGTCATTCAACCTGTTAGCCGGATCGAAGGCCACGCCAAAATCACCATTCAACTGGACGATGGCGGCAGCGTATCCGATGCCCGCGTGAACGTGATCGAACTGCGCGGCTTCGAGAAG
Source organism: uncultured Anaerolineales bacterium (assembly GCA_964470235.1). GTDB lineage: Bacteria > Chloroflexota > Anaerolineae > Anaerolineales > VGOW01 > VGOW01. The sequence goes on from CAYYCF010000033.1 coordinate 12,685, forward strand.
TTCTGTGTGGGCCGCCCGGTGGAGGAAATGCCCCGCATCACCACGCGCATCTGCGGCGTATGCCCCTGGTCGCATCATCTCGCCTCGGCCAAGACGACCGATGCCGTGTTCGGCGTCGAACCGGCTCCGACCGGAAAGAAACTGCGACAACTGTGCAACAGCATCGCCTACATGGAGGAGCACATTCTCCATTTCTACATCCTCTCCGGCCCGGACTTTGTGATGGGGCCGGGCGCCGACTACGCCGTGCGCAACGTGATCGGCATCGTCGGCGCGGTTCCCGATGTGGCCAAGCGTGTGGTCAAAGTGCGGCACATGTGCGCCAAGATGCTGGAGATGATCGCCGGAAAGTCCATCCATCCCGACGCCGCTGTGCCTGGCGGTTTCAGCAAGCCGTTGCAAAAAGAGGAGCGGGATGCGCTGCTGCCGATGGCGCAGGAATGTTTGGAACTGGCGAAGTTCACGATGGCCTTTGCCAAATCCGACATTTTCCCCAAGTACCTCGACGCGGTGAAGACCGTCGGCCTGATGACCAGCGGCTTCCTGGGCACGGTGACGAAGGACGGCGCGCTCGATCTGTACGACGGCAAACTGCGAATGATGTACGCCGACGGCAGTTACGAGGAGTTCATGCCCGCCGACTACGCCGATTACATCGGCGAGCACGTCGAGCCCTGGACGTATCTCAAGTTCCCGTACGCGAAGAAGAAGGGGCCGTTCGCGCTGGAGGACAACGCGCCCAGTCTGTATCGCGTGAACTCGCTGGCGCGCATCAACGTGTGCGACTACATCCCCACCCCGTTGGCGCAGAAAGAGTTGGAAGAATTCCGCAAGAGCTTTGGCCGCCCGGCGCAGTTGACGCTGCTCTATCACTGGGCGCGGCTGATCGAA
>CAYYCF010000034.1:0-13463 GCA_964470235.1 uncultured Anaerolineales bacterium
GTCCGCGGCGCGCTGGAGAACGCGGCCAGCATCGCGGCGATGATCCTCACCACCGAGGCCCTCATCACCGACATTCCGGAGAAGGAAAAATCGGCGCCGCCGCCGATGCCGGAGTATTAGACAATCCGGCCTTTGGGGTTTATGAAACCCTGAAGGTCTCTGGAAAAAAACGCCCCTTGCTAATCGCAGGGGGCGTTTTTTGTTTGGCCTCTGTTAATCGAAAGCAGCCTCACCATCGTTCGAGTTCCGACATTAGCGTTTTCTTGAAGTTACGGATGATCGGCTGGTACGTTCGCGGCAGAAAATCGCTTAACTCGGCTTTGAAGTTAATCTGCGAGTCCTCCAACGCCGTTTTTACCGCGCGAAGCAGATGCCTCTGCGGCAGAGGAATCATGTCTTTGCGTAACATGAAATAGCAATCAAAAAAGTCGCGCGGCTTGGCGCGAGTCAAAGCGGCGTTCAGCTTTTCCTCGACAAGAGCATCTTCTGGCAGCAACGTCGCAGTGTATGCTGGGATTAAGTCGCTGGCAACGAGAACGCCCCGCCCTTTGATACGGTTTTTTCGCCTCAAAGAAATTTCCAAAAGGATTTGAGTCTGATGGCCGCCCATATCCAACGCCAAAATGCCCAGATACCCTCCGCTTGTCTTCTTGCTTTCCACGATGGAAATAGAGATGCCCGCCCGCTCAATATCTTCGCTGGCACTGGTCACCCAATCCTCTATCTCTTTTACCCCGACCCCGAAGCCCGAGAAATCAAGGTCTTCTGAGAAACGCGGACTGCCGTAGACGAGCCGCAGCGCCGTTCCGCCTTTGAACATGACTCGCTGAGTGCCCGATTGCCGGTAGAATCCCGAAAGGAATAAATGCTGGGCATATTCGCGCGCGATATTCAACTCGGCCGTTTGCCAGGAGACAGCCAGTTTCTTGATCGCTTCGCCGCCTATCATATTGTGTCTTCCACCGCTTTGAGCAAGCCTACGTTGCCGAACAGCCTGGCAAAAGCGCGCGCTTTCGATTTGGAGAGCTTGTTAGTATGAGCCCGTTCAGGCAGCGCCTGTTTGCCTAGGACGACGAAGTAGAGCGTGTCCACCCAGGCTTTCTCCGGTTCGGCAATCCACACCACGCGATTGTCTACGCGACCGGCGTGGTATCCAGTGAACGCTTCGCGTTTGATCCGGCGATAGGCGAACTGCCGGCCCAAAGCGGTGAATGTGGCGGTCGTGCGAGGGGTGGCGGATGTTATTGTGTAAACGGTTTCGGGAATTATCTGATAATAGGACAAGGCGAAGGCGAAAGAGAGATAAGACGGTCGATAAAGCGCGTTGGCCGCTTCGAGAACCGACGGCGGAAAGGCCGCCAGCGCGTACAGGCCGCGACGTAGTTTGAGAACATCGCCGCGCTTGACGGCCCGCGTTAAGAGAAATCGGGCCGAAATGTCAGTGGCGGCTAGCAGATGAATCACGTCCTGCGGCGCGAAGGTTGACAAGCCCGCCTCGCGGAGTTTTCTTTCGGCAGAGGGCCAATTGAGTTGTTTAGCCATATTGCTAAATATCTCAAATCGCCTAAATCTTACTCTCTGCCGTTGTTTCCGTCAATCCTTTCTCTCTTTCACGATCCACAACACGATCGGAATCCCGATCACGTTCAACGCCGCCGCCGCCGCGCCGTTCCACACAAACCCCAGCCGGAAAAGATACGCCCCCGCCAGCGCGCCGATCATCCGCCCCGCCGCATGAAAGGCCACATTGGCGCTCATCGTGGCTCCGCGCGCTTCTGGCACAAGCTCGGTGATGAGCGGGATGGTGGCGACAATACAAAACTCAAACGTGATGAACACAAAGAACAACGCGATGAGCGCAAATTGAATGTTGGAAGCGACGAGCGGCAGAACAAAGTACGCCCCGGCGCTGGCCGCCAGACCCAGCGCAATCGATCGGCGTTTGCCCAATCGATCCACTATCACGGCCACGAACCCCTCGCCAAATAATTCTGCGACGCCGATCACCGTCGTCGTCAATCCCAACTGCACCACCGACAAACCGAAGCTCTGCTCCATCCACACGCCGTATACCACGTTCAAGTTTTCATTTGCCGCCGAGGCCAGCAAGCCTATGCTCAGTGCGGCCAGCGTCACCGGGTCGCGCCACACAAGCATCCAGTGGTTTGATCCGCCGGCTCCGTTGTTCAACTGCTGAGGCGGAATCGGCGGAATGACGAGCCAAATACCGAGGCCGGCGACGATCCCAAGCGCTGCAAGCGGCAAGAAGGGCGCGGTCCACCCGCCGCGGGCGATCAAAAATCCCGCCAGTGGAATGCCCACCAGCACCGCGCCCGACCACGCCAACTCGGTGAGGGCGATCACCAGGCCGCGCCGAGAGTAGGCCGTGCGGTCTCCCAGATGTGCTTGCAGCGCCGGATCAAAAATGAATTTGCAGACGACGACGAGGATGACTGCGGCAAAGAGCGTGTAATAACTTGGGAACAGCGCCACGAGAGTCATCGCCGCCCAGAACACCGTCAAGCCGATGAGCATCGCGTTGCGCCGCCCAAACCGGTCGGTGATAGAACCAAAGAACGGCGACGACATGCCCAGCGCGCTGCGCGCCGAGAGCATGGCCGTCAGCGATTCGAGTGGCAGGCCCAGCCCGCGACTCAGCGCCGGCAGGAAGGGATAGACCATGCGGTGCGCCGTGTTGACCACCAGGCGCGCAAACGTCGCCGCCATCAATTGGTAGCGCATGCGCGGCCCCGTATTCGGTTGCGCCGTCATTGATCTTCGTTGAGAATAGAGCGGATTTCGACAGCGGATTTTCGCGCGGCGGCCAGCGCCAAACCGAGTTTAGATTCTTTGGCAATCAGCACCGCCAGGGCCGCGTCGGCAGTGCAGGGGTAAACGCCGATGGAGCCAAGCTCACCCTCGATCATCACCCGATCCAGCGCGCCCTGCGCCAACCGTTTCAACGTGCGCTCGGCCAGGCCGATGATCAACGCCGCCGTGGCCGCCACCGAGTGGTCGCCCGTCGGGTTGGTGAAATCTTCGGCTTCGGGCGGATAGGAGGCAACGACCAGCCCGTCCACGTTGACGATCACCGCCGCGCGGATGTCCGGCACATCGCGGCACAGGTTTTCCAGTGAGCGGCGAAGCACGTCTTCGCGGTGCAAGATAGCCATGCCAAAAGTATAGCATGAGTTGCTGCCAAAAGCCGCGCTATGGTATTATCAGTCGGCGGAGACGAAGGTTAATGAACCCGCACATTCTTATTGTCGAAGACGAAGAAAAAATCACGGACTTTCTGCGGCGCGGTCTGGTGTACGAAAGCTACCGCGTTGACGTGGCGCACGACGGTCAAAGCGGACTGGCGTTGGCGCGCGAAAACCCGCCCGACCTGGTGATCCTGGATTGGATGCTGCCCGGCATGGATGGATTGGAAGTGTGCCGCCGCCTGCGCAGTGGCGGCCCGATGCCCATCCTCCTCCTCACCGCGCGCGATTCGGTTGCCGACCGTGTGCTGGGGCTGGACGCCGGCGCCGACGATTACCTGATCAAGCCCTTTGACTTCGACGAACTGCTGGCGCGCATCCGCGCCCTTCTGCGCCGCGCACAACCGCAATCGCCCGAAATTCTCAAATTTGCCGACCTGTCGCTGGACACCGGCACGCGGCAAGCCTTTCGCGGCGAGCGCACCATTGATTTGACCGCCAAAGAATACGAACTGCTCGAACTCTTTATGCGCAACCCGCGCCAGGTGCTCACGCGCGACGTGATTTTCGACCGCGTGTGGGGCTACGACTTCGGCGGCGAGAGCAACATCATCGAAGTGTACGTCCGCTACCTGCGCCAAAAACTCGAAACCGGCAACGAACCCCGGCTCCTGCACACCGTGCGCGGCGTCGGATATGTCCTTCGCGAGGAATAAACATAGCGCGTCCTCCAGCCACAACCAAATTCACCGCGAAGACGCAAAGGGCGCAAAGTTTTTTGTTCCATATCCTTCAGCCTTAGCGTTCTTCGCGCCTTCGCGGTTCGATTCCCGTCAAAGTCGGGAGAACCCCCTTTGTCTATTCGTCTTCGCCTCGCCGTTTGGTATAGCTTCATTCTCACCACCGTCATCATCCTGTTCGGGGTCGTGGTGTGGTCGGTGCTTGAGATCACGCTCACCAACCAAATAGACCAACAACTGGAGCAAACCGCACTGCAAGTTTTGCGCGCCAGTTCGGTCGTGCCGATCCGCGATCTGTCCATCCTCCGAATCCCCGAACTCGACATCTTCCAGGCGGACGGCCTCTATATTCTGGTGCTGTATACCGATGGGAGACTCTACGCCGCCTCGGCCAACATCGTCCGCTTCGGCAAGGCCTTCGACCTCGACGCGCTCGAAAGCAACCAGCAGGTAATCCGCGACGTGACGGTAGGCGGCGCGCACGTGCGCGTCCTGACCCAGCCCATCATCTCCGACGATAAACTGCTCGGCTATTTGCAGGTCGGCGCCTCGTTGCGCCAGCTTGATCAGGCCACCAGCGTGCTGGTGTTGATCTTGTTCATCGGCGGTGCGTTCTCCGTCAGCCTGTCAACTGCATTCGTCGTGCTCACCACCGGGCGAGCCTTGCGGCCACTGGACGATATCACTAAAGCCGCCCTGCAGATCACCCATGCCGACGACCTTTCCAAGCGCATCCCGATCAGCGGCGCGGCCAACGACGAAGTGAGCCGGTTGGTCACCGCGTTCAACGACACGCTAGAGCGGCTGGAGCGGCTCTTCAACACCCAACGGCGATTCCTCACCGACGTCTCGCACGAACTGCGGACTCCCCTCACCGCCATTCGCGGCAACGTTGACGTTCTGCGTCGGATGAAGAACGACGATCGCGAATCGCTCGACGCGATCCAATCTGAAGCCGAACGCATGTCGCGGCTGGTCGGCGATTTAATGATGCTGGCCCAAGCCGAGTCCGGCAATTTGCCGTTGGCGCGCGGCGTGGTCGAACTCGATACGCTCCTGCTCGAAGTCTACAAACAGGCCAGAGTGCTGGCCGCCGACAAAGTGACGGTCGCCATCGGCGAAGAGGATCAAGCCAGAGTGTCGGGTGACCGTGACAAATTGAAACAAGTGTTGTTGAATCTCGTCAGCAATTCGATTAAATACACGCCCGCCGGCGGCAAAGTGACCCTGGGGCTGGCATGCGTCAACGGTTGGGCGCGGTTAACCGTGATGGATAGCGGCGTGGGCATCCCTCCGGAAGACCTGCCGCGCGTATTCGAACGCTTTTATCGCGTGGAAAAATCGCGGACGCGCGCCGCTGGAACGCCCGGCGGCGCGGGGCTGGGGCTTTCCATTGCCAAATGGATCGCGCAGGGGCATGGCGGCAGGTTGGAGGTAAGCAGCGAGATCGGAAAGGGGTCGTGCTTCTCGTTGTGGTTGCCGCTATTAGAAACCCGCCCGCCCGACAAGCCCGCGCCCATCCCGGCGAGACCGGCATGATGCCACCGGCCAAATTAACGAGTCGAACCAACGTCTGGGCGATTTTTGCTCTTGCGCTCCTCATCCGCTGGGGCGCTTTCTACTTTTTTTACTTCGTTTATAAAACGCCTGGCGGCGGAATACTCTCTCCCACTGCCGATGAAGTGTATGAATTGCTGGCGAGGGATATGCTCGGCACGCGCAGTCTGCAAATGGGTTTCTTTGCCTACCGTCCGCCGCTTCTGCCGATGTTCATTGCATTGGTTTACATCATCACCGGAACGCAAAGCCCGTTGGCTCCATCCTTTGCGTACACATTCGTGTCGGCGGCGGTGTGCCTGCCGGCTTATGCCATTGCTAAAGAACTCGGCGCAGAAGAAAAGTGGGCGAAGACGGCGGCGCTGCTCACGGCCATTGACCCGGCCTCTGTCGTAGGCGGCCTCAGCCTGTTGGGTGAAACGATGGCGAACTTCTTCATCGCCGCGGCGCTTCTATTCCTGGCGCGTTTGCTCAAGAAACATCAACTGCGCGACGCCGTCGCCTGCGCCGCAAGCATCGTGCTGGCGTCTCTCGCCCGCCCTAATGCGATCTACTTTGCCGTCGTCGTGGCGGCGTTGATTGTGGTATTTGTTCCACACTGGCCCGTCAAAGCCGGAGTATTTCTGGCCGTGTTTGTCCTGGGCGTCCTGCCCTGGTACGTTCGGAATTACGCCTATCACAACCTCTTTACGTTCGCGACCACAAGTGATTTCAATCAACTTTTTTATAAGGCGGTTTCCGTGGAGGCCTGGGCAACGGGGCGGCCCCCTGGCGATGTGCAAACCGACTTCGCATACGAACTGGATCAGCGCTTGGGGGTCGCCGGGCCGCGTGACACTTACGACTACAATTCGATTTGGCGGCATCTCGTCCCGTCCGGCCCGCAGGCCGCCAGAATCATGCGCGAGATGGCGGTCCGAGTGTATCTAGCGCACCCGTTGACTTACATCGTGCTGATTCCAGTGACGCTGGTGAAACTGCTGGCGCTGTCCGATCCGCTCAAAGTTTTCAGCAGTCTAAAATGGTTTGAACTGGCATTCAACATCGGCTTTTACGGCCTGGCCGCCGCCGGCGGCGTAGTTTTCTGGAAACGGCGGGCGTGGATTTCGCTGGCAATCACCTTGCTGCCCATCGTTTACTTCCTTGCCGTGCCGGTCGCCAGCGGCGGAATCCAAGATACGCGAGCGCGGACAAACGTCACCGTCTGTTTTGCGATCATGGCCGCCGAGGGCATTGGCGGCCTGTGGAGAAGACGGCATGAGTGAAAGTAAGCGACCGGCTATCTTTCTCGATCGCGACGGCGTGATCATCGAAAACCGCGCAGAATACGTGCGATCGTGGGCCGAAGTATCTTTCATTCCCGGCGCATTGAGCGCGCTGGCGTCCGCAGCCAACAGTCCGTATGCAATTGTGGTCGTTACCAATCAAGCGGGAATTGGGCGCGGATTGATTCCGTTGGCAGAGGCCGAAGCGATCAACCATCGCGTGCTGGTCGAAATCACCCGCGCCGGGGGACGCATTGACGCCGCATACATCTGCCCGCACAAACCGGAAGACGACTGTGACTGTCGCAAACCGCGCCCGGGCATGCTTCTGCGCGCCGCGCGCGAACTCAACCTCGATCTCTCGCGCTCGTGGATGATCGGCGATGCATTGACTGACATACAAGCGGGGGAAGCTGCCGGCGTGCGCGCGCTGCTCGTCCTCACCGGGCGCGGTGTCGAACACCAATCAGGCGCGCCATTCGACGGGCGCGAACCATTACCCGATCTATCGGCGGCGCTCCAGTTTATTCGACGACAGACAACCGACAGCTGACGGCAAGCGGGTCGTCCTTCATCGGTCATCCATCGTTATGGTCGGCTGATCGCCTCGCGCAAAAACACCGCCAACTTGGCTGCATCCCAACTTTCCGGCGCAGACCAGTCCGCTAAATCGCGCTCAACTGCGCCATCAATTTTCTGATGGACGCGGCCCGGCGGCAAAGGCAATACTGAGTTATTGTTTGCGAGCACAACGCTGAACGCGCCGAAACGCCCCTGGCACCAATTCACCGCGCCGGCCAGCGCCCCGCCCCGCGCCGCCGACACACTTCCGATCAGAATCTTCCGCCCGCGCATTTGCCGGATGGCGCGCGCAACTTGATCATCCAATTCTAAGCCAAAGGAGGAGCCGCCATCCAGATTCGGCGCGCACACGAAAGCCTCGGCGCGGGCCAGCACGTCGTAAGTCTTTGGCGCGGGCGCTGGCGGTAGAAACCGCCCGCGCAATCGCAAACCGTCACTCCATTGTTCGGCCTCGCCGCGCAGTGCGCCCATCACACTGCTCACTGCCGCTTCGTCTTCGGCCAATGCCAACACAGACTCCACTGAAGGCCGGCTCAAGACGGTAATTCGGCCAGAAAAAGTTTTCAGCGCGCGCAAAAGACTGGGCGTGTCGCTTGCGGCGGATAACACCACCAAGCGCGGTTCGCCCAGCCACCACTGCCCGGCCAGCGCCGCCACTGCCACCTTCCACCAAAAGGAATCGATCTCGCCGACTTCACTGGCCTTGATCCGGCGAATCGAAATCAGAAGCAACATGCCGCCGACCGCCGTGAACAGCGCCGCCGTGATGCTGATCAACGTGCCGCGCGGGGGCGCTGTGGGCGACGGCGTAAGAAAATCCACCACCGCATCGGTGAAGGGCGATTGCCTGTAAAGCCAAAGCAGGCCAAGCGCAAGGCCAGCGCCAAAGATGGCTGACCCCAACACAAAAAGAGGCAGCCATTTGCGTTTGAGATCGATCATGCTCTCGCGCTTCATCCTTCCGGCTTCACCCTTCATCCTTTTCCTGGAACCACTCCCAAAACTTCGCCAGCCCGTCGGCCACCGGCACTTGCGGGTCGTAGCCGAAGGCGGCGCGGGCGCGGCTCACGTCCGCGTAAGTGAACGGCGGCTCGCTTGGCGGGGCAGACACGTTCTTGATGAGAGCCGATCTGCCAGTCAACTCTTCCAATATCTGCACGAAGTCGGCCATCAGCACCGGCTCGCCCCGCCCCAAGTTGTAGACATCGAAGCCGCGCGGATGATCGAGCGCGCCGACGATGCCGGCCACAATGTCGCTCACGTACGTCCAGTCGCGATGCATTTGGCCGTTGTCGAACAACGTAATCGGTTCGCCGCGCGTGAGGCTCTGCGCGATCTGATACGGCATCATATCGGGCCGTCCGCGCGGGCCATACACGCTGAACAAACGCACGATGGCGATTGGCAGTTTGAAGAGATTGAAATAGGCGTGCGCCATTAATTCGGCGGCGCGCTTGCTGGCCGGGTAAGGCGCCAGCGGCCGGTGGGCGGGATCGTCTTCCACAAACGGGATGCGATCCGTCGAGCCATACACGGACGATGTCGAAACAACGACCGTGTGTTTGACGTGCCCGGCGCGGGCGGCCTCCAACACGTTGACCGTTCCGGTGACGTTGACTGCCACGTAATCGGCGGCGCGGTCGATGGAGGCGCGCACACCAGCCAGAGCGGCCAGGTGCACGATGCGATCGATCTCGTGCGCCGCAACTGCCTCGCGCAGTAAGGCCGCGTCGCGCACGTCGGCTTCGATGAAACTGCAATTGGTTTTGTGTGAGAACGCGGCCAAGTTGCGCCGCTTGAAGGCCGGGTCGTAATACGGATCAAAATTATCCAACCCGATCACGCGCTCGCCGCGCGCCAACAGCGCCTCACAAACGTGACTCCCGATGAAACCGGCGGCGCCCGTCACCAGCACCGCCCCGGTCACCGGGTAACCTCCACGGTGAAGAGGACGATGTGATCGCGAACGGCCGTGCCGCTCGCGTCCTGCACCGACAAGCGCGCGCCGTCCACCGGCGAATACATCAGTGTCCACACCTCGTAAAAGCCTGGCGGCAAATCTTTGGGAATCACAAATGCCACGTTGTGCCGCGCGATAGTCTCGGCCTGCCACGCGCTGGTGGGCCAGAAGCCGTCTACGGGCGCAATATCTACTTGCTGCGCCACCGTGCCTTGCGGCGTGATGAGATACGTGCCGATTTTGTAATCGGCTTCCGGGGGGGCGAGCGCCTGCCATTGAGTTGAAATGTCAAGCACACTCCCGGGGCGCAGTGGCGCGGCGTCCGGTTGCGCGTCCCAACCTACCAAAGTAATTGAAGAGCCCAGCCGGTAATTGACGGCGTGCGCCGGTTCGTCAGTATTCTTGGGCGCGGTCTCTGTCGAGAACTGAACCAACCTCACGACCGGGCTAAATTCCTGCACGCCTTCGTAAAAGAATTCGCGGGTCATCCACCATTCAAGCGGCCGCACCGCGTCCGGTGTGAACGGTCCGCGCTCCATCACCAGGAACACCGTGCGGTGCTGGCGGGCAAACCAACTGGCCACACTATAAGCGTCGTCGTTCACCAGGGTGCGAGGATCAGTGGCAGGCGGCGGGCGCAATTGATCCGGCGCCAGCAATTCCTTTGGATTGAGCGCCAGTGTGTACCAAGTGATCGGTCCTTTGTAGTAGTTGAGCACGAAGTGAAAATACGCGCTGTTGTTGAGGAAGATCACCGGATCGGGGGCGTCAATGGCCGCCAGTGCGCTGTTCAATTGATGAAGCGCTTCTTCATTGCCACGAAAGCGTTGATCGTAATAGATCGCCCGCAGGCTGAACCAGGTGAGCGCGCCGGTGGCGAAGAAGCCGCCGACGGCCACCGCCGCCATGATCCGGCTTCTAACCGGCCGAGTTAATCCGAACCAGATACAGGCGGCGAACAATGCGACGAGGGCCCCGACCATAACGGGCACAATCCAAGCGGGGCCCTGCGGCGGCGCTTGTAACCATGCAAAATCCACCGGTCGGTTCCACAACAAACGCCAATGGCCGAGCACGGGCGAATAGAGAGGCGTCCACAACGCCAGCGTCCAAGGGCCGCCCACTTTCGCGCCGCCGAGGACGCGATCGTAATCTCCTAACTTTACGCCGACCCCGCCCACTTGCACGGCAAATCCGGCTGCCGTTAATACCGCCAACAGCAACAACCAGGCTTTCGCCAGCCAACTTTTGTGATGCAGTATTTTCTCAATGGCCGGCGCGGCTGACACGAGAAGAAAAGGCGTCAGCGGAACCATATAGCGCGGGCCCCAATTGGTGCCGCCCCACCACAATTCGCCGCGCACCAGCGAATACATGACGACGAAGACGGCCAGCATGATCAGCGGCCAACTGGCATCCCAGCGCCGTCCCCCGATGAACGGAGCCGCAAGCGCCAGCACCAGCGCTGGAGAATAGACGAAAAGACTTTTTCCAGGACTGAACAAAAAGCCCGTCAAGCCTTGAAACAAGATATACCGGTTGCGCCACATTAGCGGTAGGCGCCCGATCACGTCGAACCGGCCGCCGTTGAAGTATTTGCCGAAGGCCCATATCCCTAACACGGCAACTATCAACGTAACGGCGATCAGCGCCGCCGTGCGCCATCCGTGTCTTGGCGTTTGTGGGCCGCGGCCAAACGACTGGCGTTTCGGCCACAGGATCAGCAAAAGCAATGGCACGCCGACCAACCCGGACTCCTTGGTGAACAGGCTAGCCAATCCGGCCAACAGCGCGCCCAACAACCAAGCGGTCGTTCTGGCCGGGCTTCGATGTTGACCCAGCGCATCGCGCCAATGCAGAAAGCACAGCGCCGACGCGAACAGGGTGAACGTCGCCAAAGGCTCGCGGAAGAACGTTTTGGTATAAGGCCAGGCGATGGTCGTCAAACCATAAGCCAGCGCGACGGTAGCTGCCGTAGCCCGGCTAAAGGCTAATTGCCGCACGTACAGAAAGACCAGCGCCGCGGTGAGCGCGGTGATTAGTGGGTTGAATAACAAAGTGGCGTGTATGTTGCCCACGCCGCTAAAACCGTTGGCAAGCCAGTAAATGGGCGCGGCGAGCAGTGGCAACCCCGGCTCGGAAGATGCCTCACCCGGCCAGACCAGGTCTGACGTTTCGCTCAGCAGCACACTGCGGTGCTTGGCAAAGCTTTCTGTCGCGTCAAACAGGAACAACTCGTCACTGCTGACAAACGTCAACGAGGCCGTCAGCAAGTAAACGCAGAACAACAACCCGGTGAGCGCGGCCAGAACCATTCCATCCGCCGCCGTCAGCGCCCGTCGGGATTCAAATTCATCCATAAAGGCTCCCGGAGATTGGCAGTGGCACGCCGCGCACGCGAGTGCGCATGAGCCAAATGCGGTTCAACGCCTCGGCAATCTGCTGGCCCTGTCGCAGGTCGGCCACGGACTGCCACGCGCCCTCCACGCCCTCCATGCCTTCGGCCGTGATCACGTGGGTGATCAAATCCGGTCCGGCGGCGCGCTCGATCTCGGCCAACGCCCGTTTCGGGTCGGGGTGCGCCAATACGCGCAAACGTTTGGAGCGCCGCAGAGCTTGAGCGACTTCGCGCAACGCGAGCGTGGGCAGAACGTTTTCGCGCAATTCGCCGCCGATCACAATCAAGTCAGTGTGACGCAACGCGTCGAGCGCGGCTTCACTGGCAATCGTTGTCGTGCCCGGCGCGGTGGTGAGCGCCAGTTTGCCGCGCAATTGCAGCGCCGCTCCCGCCAACGCAACTTGATCGGCTAATGTGCCGGTGCTGAATCCCACGGAGCCTTCTACCACCGCCCCCGTCGCCGTGGGATGTTCGGCCATCAACGTGACACAGTCGCGCAGGCGACGCGGCGAGAACGCCGCGCGCTCGTCGTCGGAGGGGGTGATCAATAGAGTCGTCGTGGAACCGATAGTCATCGCGCCTTCTAGCAAAGGCAGCATCGCTTCGCCGCCGCCGATGAGCGTCACGCGCAAGTCGGGCCTGAATCGAGCCACCGCCGGCTGGCGTTGGATTTCTTCGAGAAGCCACAGCAAAAACAGACCCAGCGCCGCCAGCCCGCCGAGCAGCGCATTGGCGAACAACGGCGTTGATCGGCTCATGAGCAAGGCCAGGATGCCTAAGGCCGCCCCCACGGTGTACAGCGCCAACACCACCCGCCGGTGACTCAGCCCGAGCCGCGCCATCCGGTGGGAGGTGTGATCCGCGCCGCCGTGCGCGACGGAGATTCGGCGCCGCCACCGAGAAATGGTCACTAAGGTCGTGTCGAAGATAGGCAAGCCCAACGCCACAATCGGCACCATCCAGGTCGAGAATTTGTTGATGCCTGGGAAGTTCAGTTTGATGCCCAGCACCGCCAACATGAAGCCCAGCAGTAGCGATCCGGTGTCGCCCATAAACGTGAGCGCCGGTTGAAAGTTGTACACGAGAAACCCCAAGCACGCGCCGAACAGCGCCGCCGCCAGGCTGGCCACCAGTATTTGCCCGTTGAGGACGGCCAGCATGAAAAACGACGCCGAGGCCACTGCGGCCACGCCGGCCGCCAGCCCGTCCATGTTGTCCATGAAGTTCAGGGCGTTGCAGATACCCACGATCCAAAACAACGTCAGCGGAATATCCAGCCAGGCAGTGCCGAACAGCCGCGCTTGCACGCCGCCCAGAATCAGAATCACGCCGGCCGCCAGTTGGCCGATCAGTTTTGGCCTCGGCCCTAAACCGATGCGATCATCCACCAAACCCACAACCGAGATCAGCGTGCCGCCGATCACGATGCTGATCAGTTCGCGAAATTCCGCGCCGCGCCCGAAGATGAACAGGCTGACGACAAACGCCGCCCAAATGGCTACGCCACCGAGTAGCGGCATGGGCGCGACGTGAGTTCGGCGGGCGCTCGGCTCCGATATGAAGCCGATGCGCCTGGCCATCACAAGCGTAAACGGCGTGCCGACAAAAGCGATTAATCCGGCGGCTATGGCGATAAAGATAAACTGAGACATCATTCAAATCCCAACTCCCAAATCCCAACTCCAATCCCTCAGCTTTGGGATTTGGAAGTTGGGGCTTGGGATTTTTCGATCAGTGTGTCGTACAACCTCTCCATAT
>CAYYCF010000035.1:0-13413 GCA_964470235.1 uncultured Anaerolineales bacterium
CGCAAAGCGTGCCGCGCCGCAGACATTTTCGCGCGCGAGAACGCGCACACGGCGCGCTTCAAGATCACTCCCGGCGGCGAACTTCAGCCGGGGCTGGTGGAGATCACCGCTCAGGCCGCAGAAACGGGATCGAATGAGACCAGCGTGGACGCCACCATCGAAGGCGAAGGCTTGGAAATTTCCTTCAACGTCAAATACTTGGTGGACGCGCTAAATGTCATGAGCGCCGACAACGTCGCGTTGGAAACGGCCGCCTCAACCAGTCCGGGCGTTGTTCGCCCCATTGGCCGGGATGATTATCTGTATGTAGTGATGCCGATGCGTAGTGGCAAGTAACATGCCACCCAAACCCCTCACCCCTTCCGAACTGTGCCGCGTGTGCGATCCCGCGGCGTTTTCATTTCAAACGACGGCAACACTCCCCGTCGGGCCGGAGATTATCGGCCAGCCGCGCGGCACGCGAGCCATTGAATTTGGCATTGACATTGACAGCGCCGGATACAACATTTTTGTCTTGGGCGAAGAAGGCACCGGCCGCACGACCGCCATTGATCGTTTTTTGCGGGAGCGCGCCGCAAACAAACCGGTCCCTCAAGATTGGGTGTACGTCAACAATTTCTCAGAACCGCACAAGCCCCGTGCGCTTAACTTGCCGGCCGGCTTGGGGGCGGTGCTGCGCGACGACATGGCGGTGCTGGTGGATCACCTCCGCCTTAGTTTGCCGCAAGCGTTTGAGCAAGAAGCCTATTTGCAGGCGCGCAACAAAATCCAATACAAATTTGAAGCCGAGCGCGATTCAATTTTCTCGTCGTTGGAGTCGCGTGCCGCTAAAGAAAATATCGGCGTGGTGCGCGCGCCGCAAGGCTGGGGGTTGATCCCCGTCCGCGACGGCCAGCCGCTCACGCCCGAAGCCTTTCAAGCCCTGCCCGAAGACGAGCGCCAGGCCTTCGACACCTCGCGCCGCGCAGTTGAGCAGGAATTGGAGAGCGCCGTGCGCGCCGCGCGAAACTTGGAGAAGAGCGCGAAAGACGAAAGGCGGACGCTCGATCAAGAAGTAGCCGCCTCGGTCGTGGATCATGAGTTCGAGGAGTTGAAGGCAAAATACGCCGCGCACGCGGAAGCGCTTGTCTATTTATCCGAAGCGCGGCTCGATATCCTGGAACACATCGCCGACTTTTCGCCGTCCGAAGAACCCGCCGAAGATGCGCCTGGCGCGCCTCGCCGCCCCGATTTCCGCAAGTATGCCGTCAACGTCGCAGTGGATCACCACAGCACGCGAGGCGCACCCGTCATCGTCGAATTGAATCCGACGTTTCCAAAACTGTTGGGGCGGGTTGAACACGAAGCGCGCTTCGGCAGTTTGAGCACTGACTTTACTTTGATCAAGACTGGCGTGCTGCACGCCGCCAACGGCGGTTACCTCGTCTTGCGCGCCCGCGACGTTTTTTACGAGCCGATGGCCTGGGATGCGCTCAAGCGCTCTTTGCTTTCCGGTTACGTGCGCACTGAAGATATAGCGGTGCGCTCCGGTATGGCGACGACCATTACGCTCGATCCAGAACCTATCCCGCTTGATCTCAAGGTGGTGTTGGTGGGGTCGGCCGGACTCTATTATTATTTGCTGGAGGCGGATGAGGATTTCGGCACGTTGTTCAAAGTAAAAGCCGATTTTGCCACCGACATGCCGCGCACGCCTGAAAACGAACAGCAGTACGCGCTGTTCATTGCCGCGCGGTGCGCCGAAGAGAAATTGCGCCCCTTCGATTGCGGCGCTGTCGCCAGAATGATCGAATACGGTTCCCGCGCGGCCGGCGATCAATTCAAATTGACCGTGGGCTTCGGCGCGGTGACCGATCTCCTGCGCGAGGCGGATTACTGGGCCGGCCAAGCCGGGCGAGACACGGTCACGGCCGACGATGTGCGCGCGGCCATTCGAGAAAAAGTTTATCGCACCAACGAAACCGAAGAGATTCTACGGCGGCGGATTCTCGAAGGCACGATCTTTGTTGACACGCAGGGAACGGCAGTGGGGCAAGTCAACGCCCTCAGTGTTTCAAGCTCCGGCGACTATACATTTGGCCTGCCGTCGCGAGTCACGGCGCGCGCCTACGTCGGTCACGGCGGCATCGGGCAAATTGAACGCGAGACGAATATGGCCGGGCCGATCCACAACAAAGGCCTGCTCACGCTCGCCAGTTTTTTCAACGCCATCTACGCGGCTCATCGCTCGGTTTCGTTTTCAGCGCAGATTACATTCGAGCAGAATTACGGCGGCATTGACGGCGACAGCGCTTCGTGCGCTGAACTTTACGCTCTGCTCTCCAGTCTGTCGGGTTACCCCGTCAAGCAATCGCTGGCGGTGACCGGCTCGGTCAATCAGAAAGGCGAAGTGCAGCCTATCGGCGCGGTGAACGAAAAGATCGAGGGATTCTTTGAAGTGTGCGCCGCCAGGGGACTCACCGGCGATCAGGGCGTGTTGATCCCGGCGACGAATGTGCGCGAGTTGATGCTGAACGAGAAGGTGATCGCCGCCGTGGAGGCCGGGCAATTTCACATTTGGCCGGTGAGCCTGGTTGACGAGGGTATAGAGATTTTGACCGGCGTTCCGGCGGGGGTTCGCAAGGATGGCCGCTTTCCGGAGGGCACGGTGCACGGGGCGGCGCAGAAGCGTTTGCGCGAGTTGGGCAAAGGCCACGACCGCTGGCACGACGACGACAAAGAGGATGCGCACCGCAAACGCGGGCGCAAAAAGGCCGCCGCCAAAAAACGCGCGCCGAGAAAACCGGCAGCCAAGGAGAAACCCGCGCGCCGCAAACAATAATGGATCGTGCGCCTTACGCCGATCTAACCGCAGAGTTCGCAGAGTCTTTCAAGAAGACAACTCGGCGCTCTCGGCGTTCTCTGCGGTAAATTAACCACCCCACCCCCATTCCCCCACCAACGGCACGAAACGCACGGGCAATGATTTTTCAATATGCCAGGCGTCGCCGCGCCTCTGCCATACTTCCAGATATTGATCGTAACGCGAGCCGATGGGGATGACGATCCGGCCGCGCGCGCGCAATTGAGACAGCAGCGGCGCCGGCATCGCCGGGGCCGCCGCCGTGACGATAATACCGTCGTACGGCGCGTGCTCCACCCAACCTACACTACCGTCGCCGATCATAATCTCGACATTGTCTACTTCTAAACTACTCAACACCTCTCGCGCCGTCTTGGCCAACCCGGAATATTTTTCAACCGAATACACACGCCGCGCCAGCTTCGCCAGGATTGCCGTTTGATACCCTGAACCGGCGCCGACTTCCAGCACCGTTTCGTCCCCTTTCAACTCGAGGCATTGCGTCATCAACGCTACGACGTACGGTTGTGAAATCGTTTGCTCATTGCCAATGGGTAAGGGCCCGTCCTCGTAGGCCTGTTCGCGCAGGAGGGAAGACACAAA
The DNA here is from genome assembly GCA_964470235.1 of uncultured Anaerolineales bacterium. Taxonomy (GTDB): domain Bacteria; phylum Chloroflexota; class Anaerolineae; order Anaerolineales; family VGOW01; genus VGOW01. The sequence goes on from CAYYCF010000035.1 coordinate 3,446, forward strand.
CAATTCGCGCGGCAATTCGCCCATCGCCTCAAGTATGCGACGGTTGGTAATGCCGCGTGAAATTAATTGATCGCGCACCATGCGCGCTCGATCTTCTGCAAAACTCATCTTGGCTGGACTTAGGAGCGGATTGCATCCGCCACCGGCGCGAGCGTAATCCAATCGCGGGTGCAACCCGCTCCGACGGCGGTAAGAAAAGCGGCGGACTGTATCAGCCCGCCGCTAGAGTGCCAAAACCGTAGTGGCCGACCTGTGCCCGCCGCCACAAGGGGCGGCACTACGTCTTGTCAGAGTCAATGAACTTAATCGTAGGAAAAGCGCTGTTCCTTCCAAATGTCCGCTTCATTGTGATATCCGGCTTGCTCCCAGAAACCGAGCCGATCTTGCGGTAGAAATTCCAGCCCGCGCACCCACTTGCCGCCTTTCCAAAGATACGGCGTCTTCAGGCCTTTGCCTGGAATGTTGCCGATGACGCCGCGCAGGGGATAGCCGTGATCGGCTTCGAGCGGCTGGCCGTCGTAGTGCGTCGCCAGCAAAAAGTTTTCGGCCAAGGCGATCTCGACCGGGACGTTCACTGTGAAGCCGTATTCGCAGTGCTGAAGCAAATACTTGGCGGTGGGTTTCAGTTTAATGATCCCCTGATCCACCAGCGTTTTGATGCGCACGCCTTCCCATTCGGTGTCGAACTTGCTCCAGCGAGTCACGCAGTGGAGGTCCATCGTCACTTTTGCGCGCGGCAGTTTGTTGAACTCGGCCCATGTCCAGCGTTTCTCCTCTTCCACTTCGCCGAACACGCGCAAGTCCCACTTGGCGGCGTCGAACTTGGGAATCGGCCCGTAATGGAGAACCGGGAAGCGATTGGTCAGGGCCTGCCCTGGCGGGAGCCGCCCCATCTGCTTGACACTCTCTTCCTGCTGTTTTCTATCGGTGAACATGGCTCGCTCCTATACAATTGCTCTTCAAAAATTACGCCGGACGCGAAGACTATGATCCACGAAGTTCACGAAGAAACACGAAGTTTCTTCCGCCTTCGTGAACTTCGTGTGCTTCGTGGATTGTTACACCCGGTTCACCCGGTGAACACCGGCAAATGCCCGAGCGAAATAATCTGCTCCCACTGCGCCCGTTCGCCTTCGGTGAAGATCGCGCCCTCGGCGACCACGTTCGCCCCGGCCTTGTCTACCACCAGCCGCATCCCTTGCAAAGTGGAGCCGGTGCTGATGACGTCGTCTATCAACACCACTTTTTTGTCTGTGATCAACCCCCGATCTTTTTCGTCGAGATATAAAGTCTGCGACGCGCCGGTGGTAATGGAGAGCGTTTCGGCCTGAAGCGCTTCGCCCATATAAGGCTTGTAAGCTTTTCGTAAGACAACGTAACCTTTGCCGGTGGCGACGGACAGCGCGTGAATGAGCGGGATGCTTTTCGCCTCGGCGGTCACCAGCAAATCGTAATTGACCTTCGCTAGTTTTTCCGCCAGCGCCTTCGCCGCCGCCTGCACCAGTTCCGTGTCGCCCAGAATATTGAGAATGGCGATACGCAAGCCGGGTTTGATTTCGAATAGCCGCAAGTCGCGTTTGATGCCGGCCACTTCGACAGGATAGACTTCGCGTGTGTTTTTCATGGTAACTCCTCTTTGAAATCATAAATGCCGTCTTTGAATCCCCATCGCCGCCCGCAATTCACGCATTGCATCTCGGCCGGCTGGCTCTGCAATTCGCCCTTGCAAATTGGGCAACGAAAAAGTTCCCTTATTTCCTTGATTTCCTTAATCTCCCCGCTCCACTCCCTGCCGGTCACGCATCGCACAAAAACGCTTGGCGAGAATTGTAGCCAATCACCCGTCGGTTGCGCAAGGGCATCGGCGGCGGCCAAAGCGGCGGCGGGGAGCATTCGTTTGAGGAAGCCTACCCGGAAATGTGACACCGTGCGTTGATGCTCCACTTTGAATCCGGCGTCGGCCAGCCACTGCCGCACCGCGCGCGGGTGAAAGTCAAAATTGAGTTCCGCAAATTCCACCGGCTCCGGCGAAAACGGATTCCAGCTTTGACGGTGGAGCCAATAACGAAGTATCGCCTTCCAGTTCTGCTTGTTGGCGAACTCGAGAATGAATGCGCCCTGCGGCGCGATGACGCCGTGAATTTCTTTGAGCGCGGCGGGCGCGTCCACCAGATGATGCAGGACGCGCACCATCATCGCGCCGTCGAACACACCGGGCGCGAACGGCAGGTGATACACATTGGCGGCGACGTAAGTAGTGCGGCCACTCTCGCCCAACCGCGCGCGCGCTTGCCCCAACTGTGTGCGCGAGTAATCCATCAACACCACGTGATCGAATGCGGCCAGCAGCGGCGTTTGCCGCCCCGCGCCCGCGCCCAATTCTAAAAACCACCGGCCCTGCCTGGGCAGTAAGGCTTTGAGCGCGATTTGTTCGGCGCGATCTTCGTACTCGCGCTCGCCCTGGCCCCAAAATTCGGTCTGATAGTTCGAGCCTTCGTAATCGCAGACGGGACGAGAGTCAATCACTTCAATCCCACAAACTCCCCCCACGAATCGGGCAGGAGACTGACGGTACGGTAATAGGGCGCAAACAGATCGCGCAAACTGGAAAACGGTTGGTGCAGTTGAGTCTGCTCAAGCGGAATGTCCACTACCACCGGAATATTGACAGGCACGGACAGGCTCACCGGAACGGTTTGGCTAACGGGGACGGTGAGGTTGAGTGTCACCGGCAGGACAGTGCCTTTCGGCAGAAAAATTGTGGTCGGCGCGTTGTTGAGTTGAAGCACGCCGCCGGCAATCGTCACCGACGCGCCGGTGATCAGCGTGTTCTCCGAAAGGACAACATTGGTGTTCTGTTGCAACGGCAAATCGAACACTACCGGAATGGTGTCGTTTACTTGAAGGGTGGTGTTCACCGGAATGTTCGTTTGAATGTGCGCCGCGTCCATCTGCACAAAGCTGCTATACAGCCCACCTACCAGCGGCCCGGCAATGTTCTTTTTGATCTGAAAGGCGAAAGCGATCACGACGACAAGAAGCAAGACGACTATCAAGTTGACGATGAAGGAAAACAGGATGGCAAAGCCTTTGAAACTTTCCCAGCCGCTATCCGCATGGGGAGCCGCCTCGGTTTGGGCGCGGGCAGTCGGCGGCGCGGGCGGGGCAGGCGGCGACTGAGGTTCACCCTCCGCCGGGCGCGGCCACCCTTCCTTTTCATCCAACTTGCCGATGATCTGCTTCAAACGGGAACCGCTGGACTCAGGGGTGGGTTTGGTCATGGACTACACTCCTTCTTTCTTCAACGCTTCCAACTTTTCATCCAACAACTTCTGTGCCACGGCCGGGTTTGCCTTGCCGCCCATCTCGCGCATCACCTGGCCGAAGAACCAGCGCGACACCGTCTCTTTGCCGCCGAGATAAAGTTTCAATTGATCAGGGTTGGCGGCGATCATTTTTTCAATCGTCACGGCGATGGCGCCCGTGTCGCTCACTTGCGCCAGCCCTTTGGCCTTCACGATCTCTTCCGCGCTCTGGCCGCTGGCGAACATTTCGGCCAGCACCGCCTTGCCGGTGTTGATATTGATCGCGCCGTTCCCGACCAACGCGATCAAGTTTACCAGTTTCTCCGGCGTCACTTGGCCCTGATCGATCTCTTGACCGGACTCGTTCAGCAAACTGAATAGTTGGCTCGTGATCCAGTTGGCGACGGCTTTGGCTTCGACGTTTTTCTTCCGGCCGCTCTTCACGGCGGCGTCAAAATAATCGGCGACGGCGCGCTCGGCGACCAGCACCCCGGCGTCGTACGGCGAGAGTCCGAGCGCGAGAAAACGCTCGCGTTTGGCGTCCGGCAGTTCGGTGATGCCCGATCGGATTTCCTCGACCCACGCCGGATCGATCTCCAGCGGAGGGATGTCCGGCTCCGGAAAATAGCGATAGTCGTTCGCTTCTTCTTTACTGCGCTGAATCGTCGTTTCGCCTTTGCCTTCGTTCCAGCCCAGTGTTGCTTGATCCACCGTTCCGCCTGCGGCGTAGATTTTGCCCTGCCGCTCGATCTCGTATTCACTGCCTTTGACCAGCGCGCGGAATGAATTGAGATTTTTTATCTCGGTGCGGGTGTTGAGCGTCTCCGTGCCTTCGGGCCGCACCGACACGTTGGCCTCGAAACGGATGACGCCTTTTTCCATGTCGCCGTTGTTCACGCCCAAATAGCGCAGGATGGTGCGGAGTTTGGTGGCGTAGGCCTTCACGTCTTCCACCGAGCGCATGTCCGGCTCGCTGACGATCTCCAGCAGCGGCACGCCGCTGCGGTTGAAATCCACCAGCGAGTAAGGACGCGGCATTCCCTGCCCGTTCTCCACGTGGAACAACTTGCCCGTGTCTTCTTCGAGATGCACGCGGCGCACGCGAATCTTTTTGGGGCCGGAGGCCGTGTCAATCAACACCCAGCCGTTTGTCGCCAACGGCAGTTCGTACTGTGAGATTTGATAGCCTTTGGGCAGGTCGGGATAGAAATAGTTTTTGCGCGCGAAGACGTTGACTTCGTTAATCCGGCAATTGAGCGCCAGCCCCACGCGGATGGCGAACTCGACGGCGCGGCGGTTGACCACCGGCAGCGCGCCCGGTTGGCCGGTGCACACGGGGCAAACGTGGCGGTTCGGTTCGGCGGTCGTCGAATCCACGACGGCGCAGCCGCAAAACATTTTAGATCGCGTGAGCAGTTCGGCGTGGACTTCGAGTCCGATGACAGGTTCGTAATTCATGTGTAAAGGTAGGCAGGTATACAAGTAGACAGGTAAACAAAGGAACTTGTCTACTCGTCTACCTGTCTACCTGTCTACTTGTATACCTGTGTGCTTACCCGTGTCTCCTCATAAATCTTTCCAGTCGGTTCAGCGCCTCTTCAATCTTCTCGTACGCCGTCGCGTAGCACATGCGGACGAACCCCCTGCCGCTGTTGCCGAAGGCCGAGCCTGGCACGCAGGCCACTTCTTCCTCTTTCAATAATCGTTCGGCGAATTCGTTGTCGTCCATGCCACTGCGGGCGACGGAGGGGAAGGCGTAAAATGCGCCGCGCGGCTCGAAGCAATCGAGCCCTAGCGTGTTCAGCCCGCCGACGATCAACTGGCGGCGGCGGTTGTATTCGCCCACCATAGCCTGCACGTACTCTTCGCCGGTCGCCAGCGCCTCGATACTCGCCACTTGCGCCGTGGTCGGCGCGGACATGATCGTGTATTGATGCACCTTTCGCATGGCCGACACGATCTCCGCCGGCCCGGCGGCGTAACCGATGCGCCAGCCGGTCATGGCGTAATCTTTCGAGAAGCCGCCGAGTGTGATCGTGCGCTCGCGCATGCCCGGCAGCGCGGCGAAGCAAACGTGTTGGAAGTTGTAAACCAGACGATCGTAAATTTCGTCAGAGATTACAAGCAAATCTTGTTTCTCGGCCAGCGACGCGATCTCCGTCAAATGCTCGCGGGTCATCACCGCGCCCGTCGGGTTGTTGGGGTAGCCGATGAGCAGGGCTTTGGTGCGCGGGCTGATCGCGGCCTCGATCTCGGCGGCGGTCACTTGAAAATCATTTTCCACCGATGTGCCAATAGTGACCGGCGTCCCGCCCGCAAACGTGACTTCGGGCGTGTAGGCCACAAAGCACGGCTGGGGAACGATGACCTCATCGCCCGGATCGAGGACAGCGGTGAGCGCCAGATACAACGCTTCGGACACGCCGACGGTAATCAGCACTTCGGTATCCGGATCGTATTGCACGGCGTATCGCTTTGCCAGATGCGCCGAAAGCGCAGCGCGCAATTCATAAATGCCGGAGTTGGACGTGTAGTGGGTGTCGCCTTTTTTGAGCGACTCGATCCCCGCTGTTAATATCCGCTCCGGCGTCACGAAGTCCGGCTCGCCGATGCCGAGTGAGATGACGTTCTTCATCGTGGCGGCGATGTCGAAGAATTTCCGGATGCCGGACGGGGGAACGGACTCGACGCGGGTAGAGACAAATTGTCGCATGGACCGACCTCTCTTTGTTGACAACGGATGAAACGGATTCTAACGGATGGTTTCTTCTTCTTTATCCGTTCAATCCGTTGTCAAAACCAATGGACTGATACGCCACACACCACTTTGCTCGTGATACACCAATTCAAAAACCGCGCCGCTCGCCGTCCGAACGCGGAACTGCTTGCCCTCCGGCGTGCGCCACTGCTGCTCAACCGCTTCGATCTCCAACCATTCATTTCTCCAATGCAGGGCAGTGGGGCGCTCGGCGTATTCGCAGCCGGAGTGACACTCGACAAGTTTCATGAGGAAGGTAGACAGGGAAACAGGTAGACAAGTAGACAGGCTTGTTACCTGTTTACCTGTGTGCTTGTCTACTTGTGTACCCCCTTACTCAAACCCTACCTCGCTCGAATCTCCCACATTGAATGCGCGGAACTTGGCGGTGACTCGCGCTTCCCTGCCGATGAGCGACTGCGCCAGGGTAGCATCTTGAATAGATGCGCCCTCGTCAATGATCGAATCGCGAATGATGGAATTCTCCACCAGGCAATTTGCGGCAATGGTGGCGTGCGGCCCGATGATCGAGTGCGTGATTTTGGCCGAGGGGTGGATGTTCACCGGCGGGATGATGATGTAGTCGTCAGCATTAATCTGCGCGCTGTTGTCGTGGCCGTGATCGAGAAGATAGCGGTTCGTGTGCAGAACGGTTTCCGGCTTGCCGCAATCCTCCCACACGTCCACCGGCTGGACGCGCATCTTCATGCCTTTGTCGAGCAGTAATTGCAGGGCATCGGCCAGAAAATACTCGTTCTTTGTCCTGATGCTTTTCGCGATTTGCTCCTCGATGGCGCGCATGAACGCCTGCGAGTCTTTCAAATAATAGAAGCCGACGACGACCAGGTTGTTTCTAACATCGTCCGGCTTCTCGATCAGTCTAGTGACGTAGCCATCTGCCCCCACCAACGCCACGCCGAAGCGGCGCGGGTCGTCAACCTTTTTCACCCAGGCGACGGCGTCGGCAGTTTCGTTTGCCAGCCCGGACAGGTCAGTTTCCACAATCGTGTCCACGAAAACGATCAGCATCGGCCCGTTCATTTCATCTTTTGCCAAATACACGGCAGTAGATTGGCCGCTCAATTCCTTCTGCTCGAAGTAGCGGGCTTTGATGGCCGGGTAATTCTCGCCGACGTAGTGTTCAATCTGATCGCCGAGATGGCCGGTGATGAAAACAAATTCTTCAACCGCCACGTTTTTGAACATATCGAGAACGTGGCCCAGCACCGGTTTGCCGGCCACGTTGATCAGCGGCTTGGGTTTGGTGAACGTGTGCGGGCGGAGTCGCGTGCCGTATCCTGCGAGGGGGATGACGACTTTCATCTTTTGTGAGTTTCCTCCAGTCATGTAAGCCGGTGAAGGCTCGCGGACGGCCAATTCTGGCTCCGCCTCGTAAACGACGACGCCGGTATCGCGCACCTCTCCCAATAGGCCGAGATGGCTGGCGTTGGCGTATTCCTCGGGCGTGAATCCGAGCGGCTCAATGTAAGTCGTACGCGCCTGCCAGGCGATCCAGTGTAATTCCTGATGGCGCTCCAGTTTGGGGACGCCGCGGAAGTCGGGCGAGATGACGACCAGATCAATATCGCTGCCGTCGCGTTGCTCGCCTCGAGCATAAGAGCCAAAGAGAAAGGCGCGCTCGACACGATATTGCTGGCGGACGGCGGCGAGAAAATTTTCTATTCGTTCTCGAAGTTGATTTTGTTCAAAAACCATTCGAAGATCTCGTCTGTGCGTTGAACTGCCGATTCAGCCAACGGTCGTTTGAAAAATCCAGGGTCAACCGTGTCAAGCGGATAACGGGCGCCGACGTAATAACCATCAATATCAGAAATGCCTCTGGCTATCTTTTCGTCGATTTCAATGCCGGTTATCTTCTCCAACAAGGCGTTCAACTCATGCGCGTGTACCGGACGCTTACCAGTCTGTTTGACGACGATGGCCTTGAGCAATTTTTCTATCGCCTGCTGGCAATGGAAGGTGCAGGTCTCGTATTCGTTATCTTCAAGTAGCGACTTTGCCGCGCGCCGGTCAGTTTCGGCATGGCGCAACCACTCCTTAGGATTGTCCTCACGGCTCATATTGCTGGTTTCTCCTTGTGCCAGTTCGTTGCCTGCTGGTATTGGTGCGCCACCTTGAGCAGCCGTTCTTCGGTGAACGCCGGGCCGAGCAATTGCAGGCCAATCGGCAAATTCGATTGATCGAAGCCGCAGTTAAGGGAGATGCCCGTGACACCGGCCAGATTGCCCGGCAGAGTGAAAACATCCGCCAGATACATTGCCAACGGGTCGTCGGCTTTTTCGCCGATCTTGAAGGCGGTGGTGGGCGCAGTGGGGCAGGCCAGCACGTCCACCGTTTCGAAGGCTTTGTCAAAGTCGCCTTTGATTAACGTGCGAACTTTTTGTGCTTGCAAGTAGTAGGCGTCGTAATATCCTGCCGACAGAGCATACGTGCCGAGCATAATGCGCCGCTTCACTTCCGGGCCGAAGCCCGCGCCGCGAGTGCCGCGGTATTCGTCCCACATCCCGTCGGCGGTTTTGCGCGCGCCATAGCGCACACCGTCGAAGCGGGCAAGGTTGGCCGAAGCCTCGGCCGGCGCGATGATGTAATACGTCGAGAGCGCGACCTCGGTGTGGGGCAGGCTCACTTCGCGCACTTCTGCGCCCATGCCTTGCAACACTTTGACGGCTTCATTCACTGCCGCGCTGACTTCGGCTTGCACCCCGCTGATGAAATATTCTTTGGGCAAGCCAACCCGCAATCCTTTCAGGACTTGGCCTGACGCGAAGCGTGTCGAAGGGTCGCCCATTGCTAATTCGGCGAAGTAATCCGGCACGGGCGTCGGCATGCTTGTGCCATCATTCGGATCGTGTCCGGCAATGGCGCCAAATAATAGGGCGGCGTCGGCGGCGGTGCGTGTGAACACGCCAATCTGATCGAGCGAGGAGGCAAAGGCGATCAAGCCGTACCGCGACACGCGGCCATACGAGGGCTTGAGGCCGACGACTCCGCACAACGCCGCCGGTTGGCGGACACTGCCGCCCGTATCCGATCCCAGCGCGCCGTACGCCATCCCCGCCGCCACCGCCGCGGCGCTGCCGCCGGACGATCCGCCGGGCACGCGCGATTGGTCCCATGGGTTGTGCGTCACGCCGAAGGCCGAATTTTCGGTGGACGATCCCATCGCAAACTCGTCGGTGTTTGTTTTGCCGAGAATGATCGCGCCCGCCGACAGCAATCGTTCGATCACCGTCGCATTGTACGGCGGAACGTAGCCTTCGAGGATGCGCGATCCGGCGGTGGCCGGAATGCCCTTGACGCAGATCACGTCTTTGATCGCCAGCGGGATGCCGGTGAGCGGCGAGGCTGATCCGTTTTTGATGCGCTCGTCGGCTCTGCGCGCCTGTTCGAGCGCGAGATCGGCGGTGACGGTCAGGTAGGCGTTGAGCGCCGGGTTATACGCCGCAATGCGGCTCAGCATCGCCTGTGTCAGTTGTTCGCTGGTGATCTCGCCCGCGCGAAGTTTGGCCGAGGCTTCGGTGATGGTCAGAGAATGGAGGCTCAAGGGATAGTCTGCATATTACCGCAGAGCGCGCAGAGACCGCAGAGATTTCTTTCTTTTTCTCCGCGCCCTTCGAGCGCTTTGCGGTGAGTTCTTATTCCAAGACGGCAGGCACTTTAAAACACCCGGCTTCGGTTTCCGGCGCGTTGGCCAGCAGTTCGTCGCGCGGCAGAGAAGGGCGCGGCGTGTCGTCGCGCAAAACGGTTCGCAACGGCAGAACGCTGGCTGTCGGCGAAATGGCCGAGGTGTCCACGGCGCGCAACGCCGCCGCATAATCCAGCACGGCGGAGAGTTGTTGGCGAAAGCGTTCGCGCTCGGCGTCGGTCAATTCAAGTTTGGCCAG
>CAYYCF010000036.1:0-2725 GCA_964470235.1 uncultured Anaerolineales bacterium
TTAGGAGAGAGAAAGTACATGGAATTCCTTGCAAACCTTTATCAATTCAGCGACTGGGGCCTTCTTGCGCTTCGTGTTGCGGTGGGGGCAATCTTCCTCGTGCATGGCACGCAGAAATGGGCGATGTGGAAAATGCAGCCTTCCGAACAGATGCCGGCCGGCATGATTTCGCTTATGAAGTTGCTCTCGATTGTGGAGCCGCTCGGCGGACTGGCCGTGCTCGGAGGATTTCTGACCCAATTTGCGGCGGCAGGTCTCGGCATTATTATGATCGGCGCAATTGCCATGAAGATGCGCATGATGAAAGTTCCGTTCGTTGCTCGCGACAAAACGGGCTGGGAGTTTGATTTCATAATTCTTGCCGCCGCCATTGCCCTATTCCTGTTTGGCGGCGGAGGCATAGCGCTTGATAGAGTGATTTTTGGTCTGGCAATCTAACTCCGCCCGGAAGCGGCCTCTTGATCCCGAACTTTTCTCTGCCTGCGCTCATCCAGCGCCGCACAGCCAGAAACCCGTTTTCTTCCAGAAAGCGGGTTTCTTTTTTGTAGCGGAGCGCAAAAGCCGCAACATGAGGTATAGTTTGCACCCTATGACTACATCCCCGATACATCCTGACACCACGCTTGGCTACGTTCATCTCACAATTTCGGATCTCAATCGCTCGCTGGAATTCTACCGGCGCGCTTTGGGGTTTCGCGTCCACCGGCGCGAGGGCGAGACGGCCTTCCTCGGCGCGGGCGGGGACGATTTGCTGGCCCTGACCGAATGGCCTGGCGCGCGCCGTCCGCGCCACGCCACCGGCCTCTACCATTTTGCCGTGCTTGTGCCTTCGCGCTTGGAGTTGGCGCAGTCGCTGAAACGCATCGCAGAAACGGAAACGCCGGTGCAGGGCTTTGCCGATCATTTTGTCAGCGAGGCCATCTATCTCGCCGACCCGGACGGCAACGGCATCGAAATATGCCGCGACCGGCCGCGCAGCGACTGGCGCGACGCGCAGGGCAATATTCGCATGGGCACCGACCCGCTGGATGTCGAGGGCGTGATGTCCGAGTTGCGAGGCAGCGACGCGGCCCTTCGACAAGCTCAGGGCGCAGCCTGGAACGGGCTCGACCCGGCGACGGTGCTGGGGCACATGCACTTGCAGGTGTCCAACTTACGCGAGGCCGAAACGTTTTACTGCGATGTGGTGGGGTTTGGACTCATAGCGCATTACGGCGGAAGCGCGGCCTTCGTGTCCGCCGGGGGGTATCACCATCACCTTGGGTTGAACACCTGGGGCACGGTGGGCGCGCCGCCGCAACCGCCCGAGGCCGTCGGCCTGCGCTATTTTGTGGTGCGCGTGCCGGACCAAAATGAATTATCGAAGGTGATAGATAAAGCGCAAGCGGCAGGAGTGGCGGTAGATGAGCGGAACAACAGCGTATTGTTGCGCGACCCGTCGCAGAATGCGGTTGTGATTGAAATCAAGAAATGACCGCCACCTTCAGCCGGATAGCGCAGTTCGCCCGCTCGCCGCGCTTTCCGATCTTCATGATCGTGTTCGTTGACGTGCTGGGGTTGGGCATCACCATCCCTGTGCTGCCGTTGTTTGCCAAGAACACGCTCCACGCCCAGGCCTGGCAGATCACCGCGCTGACAAGCGTTTACTTCACCGCGCAGTTTTTCGCTTCTCCCGTGTTGGGCCGCCTCTCCGACCGCTTAGGGCGCAGGCCGGTGCTGATACTCTCGCAGGGCGGGACGCTCTTGGCCTTGCTGGTGACCGCCATTGCTCCGGCGACTGCCTTCCTATTTATCGCGCGGACGATTGACGGTCTGACGGGCGGCAACATTTCGGTGGCCCAGGCCTACCTCAGCGACGTCACCGACGAGAAGAATCGCGCGCGCGGGTTGGGGTTGGTCAACGCCTCCTTTGGGTTGGGGTTTGTGTTCGGCCCGGCCTTTGGAAGCGTGGCGGCGGCCTATTTCGGTCCGCGCGTCCCGTTCTTCATCGCGGCCTGCGTTTCGTTCCTCACCATACTGCTTTCGGTATTTCTTTTGCCCGAGTCCCTGCCGGCCGAACGACGGAAGAGCGAGCAAGAGGCGCGCCTTCTCCAGCCGCGCCGCTCCGGCCTGAGTCTCTTGCAAGTTCCGGCGGTGGCCCTGCTTTTGTTCATCGCCTTCGGTTCGCAAGTCGGGTTCTTCAATTTTCAAACGGTGTTCGTACTGTGGCTGGAGCGCTTGGTTTTTCCCGGTCGCCCGGATACCTTCGTGCAGCAAGCGGTCGGCGCGATATTAACTTTTGTCGGCTTGTGCGGCATCGCCACGCAGTTTTGGTTGATTGGCCCGGCGGTGAAGCGGTTCGGCGAGAAGAAACTTGCCATCGGCGGCAACTTGGCCCGCGGCGTGGGTTTCGCGGTCATGGCGGCGGCGCCGTCCGTCTTTGTCGTGGCGTTGGGTGTGCCGTTCATCGCCATCGGCGGCGGCTTCGTGCTGCCGGCGATGGTCGCGTTGATCACTTATGCCGCGCCGCCAGGCGAACGGGGACAGGCGGTGGGGCTGTTCCAATCGGCTTCTGCCCTGGGAAGTATTGCCGGCCCTCTGCTGGCCGGTTTCCTTTTCCAAGTGATCAACCCGAACGCGCCGATCATTGCGGCGGCGGTCAGCATGGGTTTGACCGTGTTCGTCGGGTCGCGTATTTTTCGCTTGCCGCTCCGGCAGTCGATCCCGGAAAAAGTTCCGGTGCAGG
>CAYYCF010000036.1:2825-6578 GCA_964470235.1 uncultured Anaerolineales bacterium
GCCGGCAGGATTGGACGGACGTTAAAGCTGTCCAATTGCAAGGGGTAGTAAGCACGGATCAAGTCTAGCACGCGTTCTGGTTCAACCGTTGAGCGCATGGGTATTGCGAGTATGCCGGCCAGATCAAGCCCTGCGCCGGAAACCGCCATCTTTGCTAACATGCTCTGCACGACCGCGCCCTGACGCAGCATCAAGTCCTGCTCATTGCCCTCGCCCGGACTTGCCACAAAATTCATTACCTCTGCGCCATGGAGGGTCTGTCCGCCCAGCCACACGCCATCCAATCGATCTATTAGGGTGACCAGGCCGGCGCGGTCGAGCACTACTGTTCCGGCGACGGGACCCACACCATACGGTTTCAAGAATTTCATAGCCAATCCGTCTTCAGGCGTGTAATTCTCTCGTAATGCGGTCGGCGGCACTCCCAGCAGTTCTACGGCGGAATGATCTGAGGGAACCAAGGCCAACCACACGGCGTCAACTAACGGTTGCGGGACCGACATACTGTCCAACAAAATGAATACGTACGTGCTGTAGGTCGCGGGATGAAGCGCCGGGGCGGCCGGTTCGGCGACGAGCGCCGGAGGCGCAGGCGTGGCGGCAACGGCCCGCAAGGCGTCGTTCACCTTATACGCCAACCCGACTCCCGACAACAAACCTGCCGTTAGAAAACTAATCCACAAACTGACGCGAATGCCGGACTGATAATAGGTTGTCACGGCGCTTTCCTCAGCATCTTCCGGTGGCGCGGACTCCAATTGGGAAGAGTATGAACGGTCGTAATATCTCCAGGTTTGGTTACGGGCGGCGCGTTCAACGTGTCCTGCCGCAACTGCGCCAGAATCACAAACGCCGGCCGCGCCGACCAATCGGAACGGATGAGGCTGTAGAGGGCGAGGGCTGGATGGCGCTCCGGCGTCGTGGCGTAGTTGAAGTTGTTAATCAATAGGACGGCGACGTAGGGCTGCGCTTGCACTTGCGCCAGGGCGGCGACCAAGTACTCTGCTTGTTGATCTTCGCTCACGTCCGCCGCGTATTCCATTCCTGGCAGCGGCGTCGGCGTGGAGGCCCATCCGGCTGACGTAATCCATAGCGGCGTGTCGGCGTCGTTGGCGGCGACCATCACGGCGCGCGCGTCTTCGTAATGGCGGAAGTAGAAACTGGTGTGGCCTTTGTACGTGGTGGTGGTGACACTGCTGGTGGTTGGCGAGTCGACCGGGGGATTGTTGTAACCGTCCACCCGGACGCCGAGGGCGTCGAAGTATTCAGCCGCGCCGGCGGCATACATTCTTTGGTAGAAAACGAGATCGTCCATGACGTTGACGCCGTCGTTGGAGCCGGTGGGCGCCAAACTTCCGGCGACGATAATGGATGAATATTGATCGGCGGCGTGGATGGCGGGGGCGGCCTGGCGCAAGAGTTCGGTGTAACGCTCCGGCGAAATACCGTCCGGCGACGACCAGTGCGAGGCGATGTTAGATTCTGGCCATAGTTCGTATGCGGCCACTTGGCCGGCGTATCGCGCTGCCATTTGCGACATGAAGCTGGCGAAGGTGGCGTAGTCTGCCGGGGGGCCGTCGCGAGTCAAGTCTGCGCCGGCCGGTCGGGCCCAATCCGGCGCTCCGGCAACGCTGAGCAAAATTCGAAACCCGTAAGGGCGAGCCGCGGCGATGACCGCATCCAGCTTTTGCCACTGGGTGTTGCCCGGAGCCGGTTCGATGTCTCGCCAGTTTACGTCCTGCGAAATCCAGTCGGAGCGCATGACTTGCGCCGCATTAAGCAAGGGTTTGGTGTCGCCGTCTATGAGCAAGTTCATGCGCAGGCCGAAGGCAACCTGGCGCGGGGCATCAGCCGCCCAAGCCGACCGCAGCGTTGTGGTGGTTATGGCGGCGGCCGCCAGCACAGCCAAAGTGACGCTGAGTCCCCATGAAATATGTCCGCGTCGTTTCATACAATCCGGTTGATCACCAGCAATACCAATGTCGTGCCTACAAAGCCGATGGCAAGCCCCACCAGAGATGCGGCGGCCGCCTCGACGACGATGGATTTTAATACCTGATTGTACAATCGCCAATAATACATCGTTTGAAACACATCAGCCGTGCGCGATGTGAGCGCCGCATCCACCCGGTGCACGGCCGCGTAAAATCTATTGCGTTGCTTTTTCGTTTTACGCATAGTCTTGCCCTTGCTGTCAACGAATTGCTTCGCAAAACGAATAAACGAATTGACCGCAGGCGCAACGCCATTCGTTTACGCGAAGCGGATTGGATATTCGTTGACAGGACTTTGCGGCGCTACCGCGACGTGGATATCTTGATCACGCGCCCGCGGCTGTCGGCGGTGACGCGCACCACGCGGACGATGTTGTGCGGTTCCGCGCCTCTCCCGGCTCCTTTGAACGTGACTACGTAGCGGTCGTCGGCGCCGGGCGACTTCGCGCCGGGAAACGATTGTCCTTGCACCACCGGCGCGGCGCCCTTGAGTTCGGGAAACTTCTGATACACCTGTTTGGCAATGGCGTTGAGTTGCATAGAATTGAGTGGCATAACGGCCTCCAGCGCAGACTTCCGAAGTCTCCGAGACTTCGGAAGTCTGCGCGGAACGTCTCTACTTCGTGGCGAACAATCGGCGGCGGCGCATGAATGCCGGCAGGTCCAAATTCTCGGGCGCGATGGATTGCGTCGGCGACGACACTTCGTTTTCCACCACCCACTCCAGCCGCTGCGCCGCGTGCGGCTGGACGTTGGCGAACAACGCGCCCGCCAGCGCCGGTTCGGGCGCGGGGGCCGGTTGCGGCGCTTCCGATTGATCTGCCGCAGAGGCGTCGCCCAGAGACATCTCACGCACGCCGGTCACCACCAAGATCACCTGGGCGCGGCCGTCCATCGCTTCGTCAATCGTCGCGCCCATGACAATCTGCGCGCCTGGCTGCACCGAGCGGTTGACCATTTCCATGGCGCTCCCGATTTCGAACAACGACAAGTCGCCGCCGCCGGTGAAGTGCGCCAACACGCCCGCCGCCGAATTGAGTACGTCGGCATCCAGCAATTTGTGGTGCAGGGCGTCGTGGATGGCGTCCATCGCTTTGCTCGCGCCGCGCCCGTAGCCCATCGAAAGAAACGCTCCGCCTTTCAACTGCATCAGCGATTGCACGTTGGCAAAGTCCACGTTGATCAGCCCGGCTCGCGTCACCAATTCGGCCATGCCTTGCACGCCCTGCCGCAGAACTTCGTCGGCGGCGCGCAGGGCCAGCTCAAAGGTCACGTCGCGCGGCAAGATCGAAAGCAGTTTGTCGTTCGGCACGGCGATCAACGTGTCGCACTCGGTTCTGAGTTTGTTGATGCCGGATTTGGCGTTTTGGAAACGGCGCGTGCCTTCAAAAGTAAACGGCGTGGTGACGACGGCTACGGTGACCGCGCCCGTTTGTTTCGCGATGCGCGCCGCCACCGGGATCGCGCCCGTGCCTGTTCCGCCGCCCATCCCGGCGGCCAAGAACACCATATCTGCTCCCTCCAACGCATCGGCGATGGCCTCGGCGCTTTCCTCGGCCGCCTCTTCGCCTTTCGCCGGTATGCCCCCTGCGCCTAAACCGTGCGAGGCGCGCTGGCCCATCAGAATCTTTTCCGGCGCTTCGCTGTTAGCCAGCGCTTGCGCGTCCGTGTTGGCGGCGATGAAGTGAACGCCTTCGATACCCAACTGCACCATGCGATTCACAGCGTTCGATCCGCCGCCGCCCAAGCCCAGAACTTT
>CAYYCF010000036.1:6678-13357 GCA_964470235.1 uncultured Anaerolineales bacterium
CAGCGTCGCAAACCTCTTCCCCGTATTCGCCAGCTCGCGCAACAAATTCCACGTCTCGCCGCCGTCGCGCCCTTGCACCCGCTCCACCGCGCAACCGGCGGCGCGGAGCGCGTCTTCGGCGGCGGCGCTGATTCCCTGCTCGTTGCCCACAATGGTGACAAACTTGGCGGCTTGCGCTTCGGCTACCGAGAAGCCGCACGCCGGCTGAAATTTGCGGACGTAATCCAGCGCCGCCGACCAGTGCCAATCTGAGACGCCCCACTCAAACGTGGGCAGCAGCACATAGTGATAGATGGGCTTGTGGCCGTTGGGCAAGAGGACCGACGGCGGCGTGTGCCGCCTCTCTTGCGCTGCCACCGCTTGAACCGCCGCCGCCGCTTGCTTCTTCAACTCTCCGACGACGGCCAACGTCGAACCGTCGCCGCGATACCAAGCCGCCGCCGCGTGCGGGCCGTCGTCTTCGGCGGCCAAGAGCCAAAATGAAACGTTGGTCAAGTACGTGGGCAGTGTCCGATCTCTGACCGCCCTGGCAATAGCCATGTTGCACAAAGCGTGCCTAAGTGGGTCAACCTGCGGCAGCGTTGGCTCGTCTGAGTCGCCAAGCTTTGCGCCCCCGGCCAGCATGATCAGCGGGCGCGGGTCGCCCAGCCGCGCCCGTATCACTTCGGCATACCACTCAAAGGAGCGGAAGCCGCGCTGATCTTGCGAGCCGGGCGGGGTGATGTACGGCCTGGAGGAAGTCCACCGCGCCGCGCCGCCTGCGCCCCATTCCACCGGACGATTGAAGGCAAACCCATAAACGGCGAACACCAACTCCTTGAGCAGTTGAGTCTGCCCGCGCTTCTGCAACAGGTTGATGGCGGCGTCGAGGAACGAAGTGTCCCAATAGTCGCCGCCTTGGGTCAGCGGCGGGAACACCGGCACGAGTCCGTGCCTTTGCGCTAACTGCAGACCTGGCAGAAGCAGATCGAGAAAACGATCCGCCAGCGCCTCGCGTCCCCAATGGTCCGCCGCCCAACTGTCGCGGCGGTTGGGTTGATCGTATAGGACGACATAGTGCACGCCCCAGCGGGCATAACTGCGATACAGCGTGGTCAACGCCTCTTCGTCAAGCGAACGGATGGGCGTGACCGGCATGTGGATGATCGGCTCGATCCCGGCTTCGATCACCGGCCGCAAGAACGATTCGGGAATGGCGCGTTCGGGCGACCCGATGACGGTCAGCCACGACGCGCCGAGCGCTTTCAGTTCCGGCAGCCAGGCCTGCACGTCTTTGGCGCGGTAGTGCGCCTCGTCGGGGAAATAGTGAAACCCGATGCCGGTGTTGAATTCGGGAAGAGGAATGTTGAACATTTCAATTACCTCGAAACCGCCACCTTGATCACTTTCCCGGCCCTGTCCACCGTTACCCGCGCAAAGGCCGGCAGTTCGCGCGAATTGGCGCGCATAGTTTTTGCCAGGGTGTAAACGCGGTGCGTGTGCGACGCCGTGCCTTTCGCGCCCGCCGCCACCAAGGGCCGGCCCACGTGGACTTCGGCCGATTGCGCGCCCGGCAGGTAACGCGCCAGCAACGATTTGATCTCGGCCACTGTTTCCGGGCGGGATTGATCTTCTGCGGCTTCGTATTCCATAGCCACCGGCCGCGCGGATGCGGACGACGCGAACGACTTGGCTAAATGCGTCCGTCCCGCCGGTCTGGTCGTGCCTGGCAGAAGAGGATCGCCGTAGAGCAGAAAAGTGATCAAGGTTTTCTGATCTTCGCCGTCCAAGAAACTCTGCTGCTTGTGCATGCTCTGTGCCAGACTTATCTTTGCGCGGCGCAGGGCCTCGCCCACCGCCAGGCCGCCGACTACGCCTTCCCAAAAATATCGTCCTAACAGGTCGGCGCCGATCAGCGGCATGCCAATCGAACCGTAGGCGATCTTCGTCGAGCCGACGAACGCGCCCGCGCCGTCGTGAAGAAACTGCAAACTCAACGCCGCGTCGGTCTCTTGTTTGCCGATGATGTTGGCCCCGTAGCAGGCCTCGCTGTAGATGACGCGCGGCGCGGCGGCCCCGTTTTTGTTGATGGCCGCCGGGGTGTAGGCCACCGGATACAACGTGTCGGCCTGGTCATCGCTGTCACGCTGGCCGAACCATTCCGGGCTGTCTTCGACGCCGTGCAGGTTGAAATATGCGAATCGCAAATCCTTGGCGGAGGGCGCAGAGTTGGCATTGAGCGGCGGACTGGTGCGCATCGCTTCCGCCGCGCCGACGGGCGCGAACACTTCGAACGAGGCTTCTTTCCACACGCTGGCGGCATAGCCACTGCTCGGCTCACGCCGCGCCGCTGCTCCGAATCGCGCCCAAGTGTTTGCGAACCGCCGCCACCACGATTCTCCTGCCGGCGCATGTTGGTGCGCGGCGATAGTTGCTTGCAGTAATCGTCGCAGCGGGTCGGGGTCGCCGCCGCACGGCGAGGGCAGGCGGCCCACCGGCCATTCGGGGATGAAGTAATTGTCGTCGGTCGTGGCGTACGGGTTGTCGGACGGCAGGTCGCCGTCAATGTCGTCGGTGGGGTTGGGCAAGCGGTGAAACGGAAGCAGATCATCGCCGCCGATGATCAACAGCGATCCAATGGCCTGGCCCTTGCGCGCCAGTTGACGGTCGAGGTCGTGCAACATCATTTTGATCGCCCACGGATTGGACGCCTCCACCGGAGAGAGATTGAACAGCGCCAGCCGGTTGACATCATCCGGCGCGAGCACGATCACCGGCAGGCGGCGGTGTTTTTCTACAACGCTCGCCAAGTGTTCGACGTGCGAGATAATCTCTGTTCCCGCCTCCGGCCCGAATTTGGCGCGCATTAACTTGGTGCTGTAAAGTATGACGTGCGCCGGTTGACGGTGACTGCGGGCAGTGTTGACTTTGGAGGCGACCGTGTTGAGTTGCTCTTGAATATCGCGCAATTCCTCCGAGGTCGTGCTGCGCCGGTTGCTTTCGTTCTTGGCGTGTGTCCGGCGGCCCTGCTTGCGCCCACGGCCCGTAGCAGCGACTCGCGTGTTTGTCGCGGGCTGTGCCCCAGTCGCTTTAGTAGTGGCGACTTCAGTCGCTCTTTGTGGGGAGCGGCTGGAGCGACTGAGGTCGCTACTACCACTGGCGATGCGGTTCAACCCCAACAACGTGATCACTTCGGCGGGGATGGGGCCGGGAAGAGGGATGGACGTTTGCTGAGGCCACAGATTGATGTAGGAATGTGACCGGCCCCAATAGCGGCTCACAACCTCGCCAGCCGGGTCGAGGGCGCTGGCGGTGTGCAAAAGTTCCACGGCGCGGTGAGGCTGGCCGAAACGGAAATACGCCTCCGTAAGACACAAAAGAATGGCGACGCATTTGGGATACTGTTCGTGAAGGCCCTCGGCCAGCGGCCAGGCTAAATCAAGTTTCCCGCCGCGCCAGATCGCGTTGAGCATGATTAGCTCGACCAGCGGCGGCGCGCTGCCGTCACCCAGGGCGATCTCGGCGGACTCGCGCGCTGTGTCGAATTGCCCGGCGGAGAGGGCAATGACGGCGCGGCGCGCGGCGGCCAGCCACGGCGGAGGCCGCGTATCGGGCGGCAGAGGTTGTCCGTTGATCGCCCACGCCGTCGCATATTCTTGCTCGCGCTCCGGCGCGCGCAGGTCGCCGATCAAGCGGTGGGCGGCGGCATTTTCAAAATCCACCTCGACGACGGAATCTAATAAGTTGAGCGGATACCCCGTTTGCGAGGGCTGTTCCATCAACGATGTGCGGGCGAGGTAGAAACGCATGCCCAGGTCGCCTGGCCAAGCGGAGAGCCAGGCGCGGGCCATCGCCTGCGCGTAGTCGGCGCGGCAGGCCGACAGGGCGGCTTCGATTAGAAAACAAGAGTCAGTGCGATTCATAAGTCACCCATTCAACAATCCCAGCGCCGACACGGCCAGGCGCTGGCGCTCGGCGTCTACGTTTTCGGGGTTGAGTTCGGCGGCGCGTTGAAAGTGCCGCGCCGCTTCGGAGTAATCGCGCAGTGATTTCAACGCCATTCCGGCGCGGTAGTAGTGGTCGTCGCAGTCCGGCTCGAGCGCGATCAATTCCTCGTACACATCAAACGCGCGGTCAAATTGATGGCGGCTGGCGAACACTTGCCCCGTCTCGCGCAACACCTCCGGGTGGCAGCGCCCAAATTCCTGGGCTCTCTGCAAATGTCCGAGCGCGGCGTCAAGCTGCCCCTGAGTGCGGCAGAGCCGCCCCAGGCGCACGTGGTGTTCCACTTTCCCTGGGGCAATGCGCGCCGCTTGTTGATACGCTTCCAAGGCGTCATTCCTGCGGCCAACTTCGGCCAGCACGTCCCCCAGCAAGCCAATCGTCTCGTCGTCCGCCGCGCCCTGTTCGAGCATTTGTTGAAGCACGGCAATGGCTTCCTCGCGCCTTTCGGCGGTGCGGAGCAACTGCGCCTGGGCCAAGAATATCTCGCGCGCCGTGTGTGGGTCGTGCGTGGAGAGCGCGGCGCGGGCGTAAGCGTTGACGGCGTTCGAATATTCGCCGCGGCTGGCGCACAACTCGGCGGTGGCGACCAGGGCTTGGGTGTTGTCCGGTTCGAGGCGCAGCACGGCCAGGGCATTTTCTTCGGCTTCGCGTTCGCGGCCCAGGGCAATGGCGGCGCGAGCCGCTCCCACGCGGGCGGCCGTGTCGCGCGGAGCGAGTTTCCAGGCGCGGTTGAAACAACTCAACGCCAACTCGTAATCGCGCAAGACAAAACTCGTCTCGCCGCTGTATCGCCACCACTCGGCCACGTCGTCGCGCAACGTCAACGCCGACTCGAAGTGATCGAGCGCGGACACATGATCGCCGTCGCGAGCATAGGCGCGCGCCAATGTGGCAAGATAGGAGGCGGTTTCGGCGGACGGCAGACTCTGCTCTTTTGCCAGCGCCGCCGCGCGCTGAAACTGCGCCAGGGCTTCCGACGATTCGCCGCGCGCTTCGTGCAGTTCGCCCAGCTTGAAATGCCAGGCCGCTTGCTCCGGCTCTAATTCGACGGCGTGGCGGTAGAGCGCCACCGCCTCGACGGGTTTTTTGGCGGAAATCATTGTGTCGGCCAACAGTTTGTGCGCGAGCGCGTTGCGGTTGTCCAGCAGGAGGGCGCGCTTGAAAGCCGCTTGCGCCGGAGCCAGGTCTTGCTGCGCCAAACAAATCTGCCCCATCTCAAGGTAGGAGCGGATTTCATCCGCGATGTCGCGCGTGCGATGCGCTCCCACATCGAGCGCCGCGGCAATGGCTTGTCGCGCCAACGAAAGTTTACCCAGCCGCCGATAGCAATGGGCTAACCGACGGAAAAGATCGGCGGACGGCCGCGCCGCCGCCGCCGCTTGCAACAGTGGCGCGGCCTCTGCCGGGTCGTCGAAGAGGGCACGCGCCCGCCCGGCCCATTCGCGCACGGCGGCCGGATCGGCGCCCAGGGCGGCGGCGCGCTCCAATGATTTCATCAACCGCTCGCGGTGGATCAACGGCGCGCGCTCGCCGTGTTCGCCGTGCCGCGCTTCCGATTCAAGCGTGAGCGCCCGCGCCAAAGCCAATTGAGCCGCCGCGTCATCGGGGCGCGACTCGACGGCTTTGAGGCACGCTTGAGTCGCTTCCGCATGTTTGTTGGCTTGTATGAAAATATCCGACACCGATACCAGGGCTTCGGCGTCGTCCGAATCGAGCGCCGCTTCCGCCGACACCAACGCTTCGGGCATTCGGCCCAGCGCGGCCAGCGCGCCGGCCCGCGCGGCATGAGCCGGAACATCGTCGGGGGCAAGCTCCAGCGCGTTGTCGAGCGCAGCCAGAGAGTCGGCCATCCTATTTTGCGCGCGGCAGGCCTCGCCCAACGAACGCCAGGCCTGAACGTTGCGCGGCGCGAGCTGGGTGACCCGTTCCAAGTGGGAGGCGGCGCGGGCGTGATCGCCCAGTCGCGCGGCGGCGCAGGCGGCCTCGAGCGCGAATTCCACATGGGTGGGCTGCGCCTCGGCGGCTCGCTCGTGGGCAGCGGACGATTCGGCCTGGCGGCCTTGCTCGGCGTAGGCTTTGCCCAGCCGCGAATGGGTGGGCGCATCGTTTGGGTGATTGAGCAAAACCTTCTGCCACAGCGCCACTGCCGCCGACTGCCGCCCTAACTGCCAGGCGCACTCACCGGCGCGGCGCAAGTGCAGTGGGTTGGCGCTCTCTCGTTCGGAGGCGCGCAGGAAACTGGTGTGCGCCGCTTCGACGTTCCCCGATTGCGCTTGGGTTTCGCCGAGCGCCTGCCATATTTCGGCGCGGCTTGGGTCTAGCGCGGCGGCTTTCTCAAATGCTTTTGCAGCCTCGCGCGTTTCGTTCAAGGTCAGATGAACCTGCCCCAAGCCCATCAGCACTGCGGCCGAGTCCGGCGCGGCTTTGTGCGCTTCGAGGTACAGGGCGCGCGCGTCGGCGTGTTTGCCGTCGGCGGCCAGAAGATCGGCCAAGTCGCGCAGGCAATTCACGTCGCCCGGCGCAAGTTCGACGGCTTGTCGCAAGGCGTCGGCGGCGCGGCTCTTCTTGCCGGCGCGGCGGGCGGCGTTAGCCAGTTCTTGCAAAAGGTGAGGGTCGTCGGGCGCGAGACGAGAGGCTTGTTCCAATGCCAACAGTGCTTCGTCCCAAAGTTGCGCCGAGGCGTAGGCTTGTCCCA
>CAYYCF010000037.1:0-13206 GCA_964470235.1 uncultured Anaerolineales bacterium
TCTAATCTTCGGCACAAGCCGTAGTTTCGCCCCTTGTGGGCGGGCACAAGGCCCGCTGCTACGGTGGCGAACGCTCGGCATCAGCCGCGCCGCGAAGCGTAGCAGGAGCGGCATAGGCTGAGTATTCGATTGGAGTTGATTCGTCCATGATGACCGTCCCTTTTGCGAGAGAGTATTGGTGGCTCTATCTTCGCAAAAGAAACGGCCGCGCTCAACATAAATTTGACGCTTGGCTGCCTGATTTGCGCAAAAATTAGGTGCTGAGTCTCTGCTATAATCAACGCCCGGAGCAGGCATGAATCGACCCTCCCCTCTCGCCCTGCGGCGGCTCGCCGAAAAACTGCGCCCTCCCCTTTCTCTCAGCCGACAGATCGGACTTCTGCGCTGGCTGGTGCCGCTGCTGGCGCTGGCGCTGGTCATCATTCATCAGACAGCGGATCACTTTTTCCTCCGCATCCCGGAAAACATCAACTTCGCCGTCGAGGTCGCGCTGTATGGCCTGGGCGGGCCGGCCATCGTCTGGCTCTCGCTGGGCTGGGTCAAACGTCGGGTCGAGCGCAAGGAGGCCGCCGAAGCCGAACTGGTCGAAGCGCATTCCGAACTCACTCATCTCAACGAACGCATCTCGTTCCTGCTCCGAGTCAATCAACGCCTCGGCGAAGCCGGCGACGAAGAAAGCATGGCCGCCATCGCCCTGCGGCTGCCCGGCGAGATCGTTCCGGCGATAGCCGGCGCGGCGCTCGTCCGCTTCGACAATCAACATCAGCCCCGCCCGGCCGAATACGATAACCGCCTCGACGAAACCGCCGTCGCCGCCTGGCACGCCCACATCATCGGACAATCGCCCCAGGAGCGCTGCCAGACCTGCCAACTGCGCAGCGCGGTCATCAGCAATCAATCGTGCCCGCTGCTCAACCGCCTGCCCCTGTCGAATGTCGGGCGCGTCATCTGCCAGCCGCTGGAGCGCAACGGGCATGAGTTTGCCATGATGGGACTCTTTCTGCGCGCCGGGCAAACGCTCAACGACTCCGAGCGCGATCTGCTCGAAGCCGTCATCGCCGAAATTGCCATCGCTTTGGAAAACGCCCGTCTCCGCACGCGCGAGCTGGCGACGTTTTACGAACTCAAGGAAACGCTCCAGCTTCGGCTGGATTTTGACCGCCTGATGGCGCGCATTCTGTCGCAGACGATGGAAGCCAGCAGCGCCAACGCCGGCCTGATGCTGCTGCAGGACCCGGACGGTTCCCTGACGCCGCAGGCGGCAGTCGGCGCGTGGCGCGAAGCCGGGCCCACGCCCCTGGTCGAGAGTCTGGCCATCGGCGCCATGCGAGAAGCCCAGAGAGAGCCAATCACCGCCTCGCTGCAGGCCGGCACCGACTCCGTCGTTTCGGTGCTGTGCGCGCCGATGATCGTGGACGAGAAACCCCTGGGCATCATCGTCCTCGGCAGCCGCCGGCGCGACGCCTTCCTCCTCCAACAGCGGCGGCTGGTGTCGGCCATCGCCGGACAGGCGGCGCTCTTGGCGCAGAACGCCCGCCTCTACGCTCAACTCGAACATCAGGCCATCCTCGCCGAGCGCGGCCGGCTGGCGCGCGAAATGCACGACGGCCTCGCTCAGACCCTGGGCTACCTCAAAATGCGCGCCGGGCAAATCGCCCGCTGGATCGAGTCCGGCCAACACGAGCGGGGCGGCAGTGCGCTGCGCGAACTGGCTCAGACCGCCGACGATGCCTATCTCGATCTGCGCTCTGCTCTGGACGGTCTGCTGTTGATGCCAAACTCCCGAACCGATCTGGCCGCGCAGCTGCAAAACTGTCTGACCGATTTTGAAGCCCACAGCGGCGTGCGCGCCGAACTCGCCGCCGATGCCCTCCCGCCGCTCTCGCTGCCGGTGCAGGCGCATCTTCTTCGCATTGCGCAGGAATCGCTCAACAACATTCGCAGACACGCCAATGCCGGTCGCGTCTGCGTCAAGTTGACCGGGCAGAACGACCGCATCCGTCTGCTGATCGAGGACGACGGGCAGGGTTTCGACGCCAGCGGCGATCTGCCCGCCGCCCATCACGGCCTGCGACTCATGCGAGAGCGCGCCGATTTGCTCGGCGCCGAACTGCAGCTCACCAGCGCGCCAGGCAGAGGCACTCAAGTCTGCGTCGAGTGGCCGGTAGAGAGCGGGCAGTGACCGCCTGCGACTCGTCTTTCAGCGGCTATTTGCGCGGAACGATTTTGACAAACTCGGCTGGCTCGAACTTTGCGAGAATCGATCGGGCGCGCGGGCGGCGTCCGGTGACGGCTGCCAATCTTTCGGATACCCTTCCGCGCCCATCTCGGGAATGTCCAATCCCACGATCTCGTGTTCGGGGGCGGAGCGCAGCAGCTTGAGCGCGTGCAGCGCTTTGAAGAACGCAAACGACAGGCCGAAGACGACGGCGAAGATGCTGATGACTTCGGCCAACTGCGCGAACAGTTGCGCGCCGCCGCCGTACAGCAAACCCCTCACCGCCGAGCTGACTCCATTCCAGGCCGCCGTGTCGGGGTTGCCATTGGCGAAGATGCCCACCGCCAACACGCCCCACGCGCCGTTCACGAGATGCACCGGCACTGCGCCAACGGGATCGTCAATCTTGAGCCTTTCGAGGGCGACCGATGCCAGGCACACCAGCACACCCGCCGCCACGCCGATCACCACGGCCGCCCACGAGTCCACAAACGCGCACGGCGCGGTGATGGCGACCAGCCCGGCGAGAATGCCGTTGACCGACATGCCCGCCTCCGGCTTTTTTGCCGGCGCGACGAGCCACATATAAAGCATAGCCGCGCAGCCGCCGGCCGCCCCCGCCAGCAACGTGTTGACCGCGGCAATCACGGCCAGATTGCGGAAGCCGCCGGTGAAACCCAGTGACGATCCAGGATTGAATCCGAACCAGCCGAAGAACAGGATGATCGTGCCCAACACGCCCATCGGGATATTGTGGCCTGGGATGGCATTGGCCGAGCCGTCTCTGTTGAACTTGCCGATGCGCGGCCCCAGCACCACCGCCCCCGCCAGACCGACCGCGCCGCCGATCATGTGAACCACACCCGACCCGGCGAAGTCCACCGCGCCGTTGCCCAGCCCGGCGATGCGGCCGAGATTTTGCAACCAGCCGCCGCCCCACACCCAGTTGCCCACCAGCGGGTAAATGAACATGCTCACCCACAAACCCATGAGGCAGAAGCCGACGAACTTGAGTCGCTCGGCCATCGCCCCGGTCGGGATCGTGGCGGCGGTGTCCATGAACACCATTTGGAAAAGAAAGAAGGCCAGCACTCCGACATTAGCGCCGATCCCGACGAGCATGAATCCGTTTCCGCCCAAAAATCCGAATTGACCGATTCGCAGCAGGGGCGCGGCCAACAACCCCGACCAATCGCCCAGCGTAACCGGCGAGTGCGCCCATTCGCCGGCCACCGCGCCAGGTGTTGACACGGCCGGGTAGGCCGCATTCACCGCGCCGAACTGAAAGGCGAAACCGGTGAGCCAGTAACCGATCGCGCCGATGCAGAACACCATCATGTTCATCATCATGGTATGCACCACGTTGCGATTGCGGGTGAAGCCGGTTTCGACCAGCGCGAAGCCGGCCTGCATGAAGAACACCAGAAACCCGCCGATGAGCATCCAAAGAATATTCAGGCTAACCGTTGTGTCGTCCATCGAAGGTAACTCCTTTAATACCACCCCGTCATCCCCTTCAACATCACCAGTCCCGAGGCCAGAATCATCGCCGTGAGGGTGGGCGGCGCGGCGATGAGCATCCAGCGTTTCCAACCGACCGGCCCGTGATGTTTTTCGATAAACGAATACGCCACCACGTTGGCCGATGCGCCGATAGGCGTGAGACTGCCGCCCATATCCACGCCGAGGGCCAGCGACCACACCATGAGGGCCAGCGCCGGCATGCCTGGTGTCTGGGCCAAACCCTTTAGCACGTATGTCATGGCCAGCGCCAGCGGCACGTTATCCAGCACGCCGCTGAGCAGTCCAGGTCCCCAGTGCAGAGCCATCACCAGTCCCTGCGGATTCGTCGCCGTAGCTTTTGCCAGCGCATCGGCCAGCGCCTCAAAGACGCGCGACTTCTCCAGCCCGCCGATCAGCACGAACAGCCCGGCGAAGAAGACCAGACTCTCGGCGTCGTCTTTGACGAGTTTCGCGGCGATGGCGCTGCGGTCGCGCGCCGGGAGACAGGCGATAGCGGCGGCGGCCGGCGCGAGCGCGGAGACGGCGGCGGTGATGGGCAGGCCGATCATTTCCGAGAGCGGGCCGTGAACGACGAGCAGCGTCACCGCCGCGCCGAAGCCGATCAATCCGATGCGCGTCAGTTGAGTATGCAGCGGATCGCGGCGCAGAGATTCGATTTCGCGCACCACCTCGTCGGTGAGAGCGGCGTGCGCGCCGCGCAGCGCTTGACGGTTGATCAGATAGAAGACGACGATCAAGGCCAACGCGGCCATGGCCGAAACGGGACCGGTGTGAGTGGCGAAGTCGGCGAAATTGAAGCCGAGGGCCGTGCCGAGGATCACGTTTGGCGGGTCGCCGACGAGGGTGGCGGCGCCCCCGGTGTTGGCGGCGCACACTTCGGCGATGATCATGGGAACGGGATCGATCTTCAACAGGCGGCACAACTGCAGCGTCAGCGCCGACATGAAGAGCATCACGGTGATGCTGTCCATGAACATGGCCAGCGCGGCCGAGAGCAGGACGAGGGCGATGAAGAGCGAGGCCGGGTGATAGTTCACGCGGCGCACCGCCGCCATGGCCAGCCACTTGAAGAACCCGGCTTCGCTCAAAATGGCGACCAGAGCAAACATGCCCGCCAGCAAGCCTAGTGTTTCCCAGTTGACGTAGGCCAGGGCTTCAACCGGACTCAGCACGCCAAAGACGAGCAGGGCCGCGCCGCCGATGAGGGCCACCCAATGACGGGGAAACTTTTCGCTGGCGATGAGCGCGTAGGCGAGTGTGAAGATGGCGAGAGCGATGATCATGGTGTCTCCGAAAACAAAAACGCCCGCCCCGTTTCTCAACGGGACGGGCGTCGCGGCCACAAAAAGTTATGCTGTTGGTTCTATGATGGGCGACACTATAGCATCGCCGCCGCCGCGAGTCATCGCGCAAACGTCACAAGAATAATCGGAGGATGTTGGGAAGAAGTGACGAAAGGAGTTTTTCTACACCACCGGCATCGCCACCGGAATCGGCTCGCCCTGCGGCTCGTCTTTCAGCGGCTCTTGCCGGGGAACGATTTTGACAAATTCGGCCGGCTCGAACTTTGCGAGAATCGATCGGGCGCGCGGGCTGCCGGTGAGCGCGGCGTGCCTGGCAATGCGCTCTCTCAACCACTCCGCGTCGGCGCCCTCAACCGGCGCGATCTCCACCATGCTCTGATTCACCCAATCCGCAACCCTTCGGCTTCGCTCAGGGCAGGTCTGCAATCCGCCATCCGCAATCCACAGGTATGCCAGCCCTCCGCTCATGCCCGCGCCGAAATTGCGGCCAATCGCGCCCAGCACGATCACCGCGCCGCCGGTCACGTATTCGCAGCCGTGATCGCCCACGCCTTCGACCACCGCCAACGCGCCGGAATTGCGGACGGCAAACCGCTCACCGGCGCGGCCGGCAATAAACACTTCGCCGCCCGTCGCTCCGTAGAGGACGGCATTGCCGGCCAGCACCGGATGATGGCCGCGATAGGCCGGCGAGGGAGCCACGACAACCTGGCCGCCGGTCAGCCCTTTGCCGACGTAATCGTTCGCTTCGCCGCGCAAGCGCAGACTCATGCCGCGCACGCCGAACGCGCCGAACGATTGCCCGGCGCTGCCGCGCGAGCGAATCGTGATCGCGCCTTCCGGCAAACCTTTGTCGCCAAATCGCTTCGCAATTTCGTGCGCGACCAGCGCGCCGAAAGCGCGGGCGCGGTTGGTGATCGGAACGTTGAGATCAACCGAGTCGCCGGTTTCAATCGCGCTCATCACGGCATCGAGCAGCGCCCGGCTGAGCGGCGCGCGGCCAATCAACGGATTCGGATCGCCGACGTAAGCGCGCCGGCCGCCGCCGTCAGGCGGCGTGATCAGCCGCGAGAGATCAACCGGCGGCTGGCCGTCGAGGCCGGTGGAAATTTGCGTCAACAAATCCACCCGGCCAATCGCCTCTTGAACCGACTGCAGCCCCAAACCGGCCAATATCTCCCGCGCCTCTTCGGCGACGAAGCGCATGTAAACCACGAGGTGATCGGGCGGGGCAGTGAATTTGGCGCGCAGTTTGGGGTCTTGCGTGGCAATCCCGGCCGGGCAGGTGTTGAGGTGGCAGGCGCGGGCCATCACGCAGCCGAGGGCGACCGCGGCTGAAGTGCCGAACGAAAACTCGTCCGCGCCCATCAGCGCGGCGATCACCACGTCGCGCCCGGTGCGGAAGCCGCCATCCACCCGCAGGCGGACTCGCCCGCGCAGGCCGCTGTTCACCAGCGCATGCTGCGCGTCGGCCAGGCCGAGTTCCCACGGCACGCCGGCGTATTTCACCGACGACAGCGGCGACGCGCCCGTGCCGCCGTTGTGTCCGCTGATCAAAATAATATCCGCGCCGGCTTTGGCCACCCCGGCGGCAATGGTGCCAACCCCGGCCTGCGCCACCAGTTTCACCGAAATCTTTGCCTTCGGATTGATCTGCCGCAAGTCGTAGATCAACTGCGCCAAATCCTCGATGCTGTAAATGTCGTGATGCGGCGGCGGCGAGATGAGCATGATGCCGGGCTGGGCGTGGCGGATGGCGGCGATCTCGGCGGTGACTTTGGACGAGGGCAGTTGGCCGCCTTCGCCGGGCTTCGACCCCTGCGCCATCTTGATCTGCAGTTCGTCGGCGCTGAGGAGGTAGGAGGCCGTCGCCCCGAAGCGGGCCGACGCCACTTGTTTGATACGGTCGTTGCGTTCGTCGCGGTAACGCGCCGGGTCTTCGCCGCCCTCGCCGGAGTTGCTGGACGAGCCCAGCCGGTTCATGGCGGCGGCCATAGTTTCGTGCGCCTCTTTGGAGAGCGCCCCATGCGACATGGCGGCGGTGGAAAAGCGGCGGACGATGGAGGAGGCGGGTTCGACTTGATGACCCTCACCCCCATCCCCTCTCCCTGAAAGGGAGAGGGGGCCCGGGGGCGAGGGTGGATTGAAATCCAATAGATCACGAAAATCTACCGCCGGGCGGGCGCTGACGAGCGCGCTGAATTTTTTGTATTCGGCGTAATCATTTGTCTCGACGGCGCAGTGCAGGGCTTTGACCACTTCGGGGCTGAAGGCGTGCGTTTCGCCGTCGCGTTTGAATTTGTAGAAGCCGGGCGAATCCAGAATGGGCGCGGCAGACTGCGCCCCCGCCGGAAATGCCCGCCCATGCCAGGCCAGAACGATCTTGCCGAGTTCGTCCAGCCCCAACCCGCCGAGGTGGGCAGGCGTGCCTTCGAAGTGGCGGGCGACGACGGCGTTGGCGAGGCCGATGCACTCGAAAACTTGCGCGCCGCAGTAGGCGTCCACCGTGGTGATGCCCATCTTGGACATGATTTTGAACAGGCCGTATTCGGCGGCATGCAGGTAATTGCGGATGGCGCGGGCGGGCGACAGGCCGTTCTCGGCCAGGCTGGCGGCGGTGGCGATGGCAAGATACGGGTTGACGGTGTTGGCGCCGAAGCCGAGCAGGCAGGCAAAATGATGAACGTCGCGCGGCTCGCCGCTCTCGACGATGAGGCCGACGCGCCCGCGCAGACCGGCGCGGAGCAGGTGATGATGCGCCGCGCCGACGGCGAGCAGTGACGGGATGAAGGTGTGATTCTCGTCAAGGCCGACATCGGACAGGGTGATCAACTGCGAGCCGGAGCGCGCCGCCGACTCGGCGCGGGCGCACAGCAGGTTGAGCGTGTGCGCCAGTCCGTTGGGCCGCTGGCAGACGCCGACGGCGATCAGGGTCGAGAGGGTGGTGGGCCGCAGAGAGGAGTCGGCGCGCAAGCGGGTCAAAGTGGCATCGGCCAAGAAGGGGCTTTCGAGTTCGATCACCCGCGCGTGTTCCGCCGTTTCGTCCAACAGGTTGGGCCGCGCGCCCAACCGCACGCGCAGCGACATGACGTGCGGCTCGCGGAGATAGTCAATGGGCGGGTTGGTCACTTCGGCGAAGCGCTGGCGGAAATACGAAAAGAGCGGGCGCGGCTTGGGCGAGAGGATGGCCGCCGGCGTGTCGTCGCCCATCGAGCCGACGGCTTCGGCGCGGTTTTCTACCATCGGTCGG
Source organism: uncultured Anaerolineales bacterium (assembly GCA_964470235.1). GTDB lineage: Bacteria > Chloroflexota > Anaerolineae > Anaerolineales > VGOW01 > VGOW01. The sequence goes on from CAYYCF010000037.1 coordinate 8,297, forward strand.
ATGACGACGGCGAGTTCTTCGTGGGTGTAGCCGAAGGCGGATTGATGGGTGGTCAAACAGTCGAGTGGTCGAGTGGTCGAGTAGCCTCTTGGGGTTTTGAGATTTTGCTCAAGCCATTGGCTTGACAGCGCCCAAGATCGATTCGTGACGGGGCGCAAGTTTTGTTTCAGCCATTGGCCGTAGGGCTGCTGCGCGGCGAGGCGGTCTTTGAGTTCGCGGTCGCGCAGCAGTTCGCCGCTGGCGGTGTCCACCGCAAACATCTGGCCTGGGCCGAGCCGCTCTTTGTGAGTCATGCGCGCCGCGCGGACCGGCACGGCGCCGGCTTCGGAGGCGGCGGCGATGAGGCCGTCGCCGCACACGGCGTAGCGGAGCGGGCGCAGACCGTTGCGGTCCAGCGCCGCGCCGACGATGCGCCCGTCGGTGAACACGACGGCGGCCGGGCCGTCCCACGGTTCGGTGAGGGCGGCGTGATAGCGGTAGAAGTCGTGGACGGGTTTGGGCATGCTTTCGCGGGGCGATTTTTCCCACGCCGAGGGAATGAGCATCGCCATTGTGTGCCGGATGTCGCGCCCGCCGCGCACGAGGAGTTCGGCGGCGTTGTCGAGCATGGCCGAGTCGGAACCGTCGAGGTCAATGGCCGGGGTGAGGTCGTCGGCGCGGAGGTGGAAGCCTGGCCAGTCGAGCTGCAGGTCGGCCTCGCGGGCGGCCATCCAGGCGATGTTGCCCTGGATGGTGTTGATCTCGCCGTTGTGGCACAGCACGCGGAAGGGCTGGGCGCGGTGCCAGGCGGGCAGGGTGTTGGTGCTGTAGCGCTGGTGGAAGACGACGAGATGAGGGGCGAACAGCGGATCACGGAGGTCGGCGTAAAAGGCGGAGAGTTGGGGCGCAAGCAGGAGGCCTTTGTAAACGATGGTCTGGCCCGAACAGGACACGACGTAGGCGGCGAGGGCGAGGCCGCGCGCGTCGCGGTCGAAACGTTTGCGGGCGATGAAGAGGCGGCGCTCGACTTCGGCGGCGCTCATGCCTTTGGAGTGGCCGACGATGGCTTGAGTGATGAAGGGCCGGGTGTCGCGGGCGTATTGGCCGAGGATGGAAGGATCGTGCGGCACGTCGCGCCAGCAGAGAAGCGAGAGTCCGGCGGCGGCCAGGGCGACTTCAAAGACGGCCCGCGAGTCTTCGACCACTTCGGGATACAGAAAAAGAGTGGCGACGGCGAGCGTGTCCGCCTCAACTGCGTTGACCGGAGCGCCGGTGAGTTTTTCGGCTTCGCGAGCGAAGAACGGTTTGGGCAGGGAGGTGAGGATGCCCGCGCCGTCGCCGGTCACGCCGTCGGCGTTGAGCGCGCCGCGGTGCTGAAGATTGATCAACGACTCAATGCCCAGCTTGAGCAGTTTGTGATCGGCGCGGCCAAAACGATCGGCGACGAAGCCGATGCCGCACGAGCCGCGATCAATGGCGGTGAAGGGGGGGATGACGGTCACTATGAAATTTTACGATTGTGTCCAACAGCGTCCTACTGACAATGTGAATATGATTGCGAAGAAAGCAGTTGGGGATGTTGTCTCAGTGAAAGCGGACAATAAAAAAAGAAAGCGGTTGATGCAAACTGCTGGTTCGTGCTACACTACACCTCTGGTCATTCGATGAGACCCATCAAAGTTTTAATTGCCGACGATCACACTCTCTTCCGCCGCGGGCTGGCCGGCCTGCTGAATGAAACCGACGAATTCCGCGTAGTGGGCGAAGCCGGCAGCGGCCCCGAGGCCGCGCGGCTGGCCGCCGAGCTGCTCCCGGACGTGATCCTCTTGGACGTTCACATGCCCGGCGGCGGCGGCGTGGTCGCCGTCCGCCAATTGCGCGAAACGACGCCCGCTCTGCCCGTGATCATGCTCACCGTCTCAGAATCAGACGCTGATCTCGTCGACGCGATTCAGGCCGGAGCGCGCGGCTATCTCTTGAAGAACACCGAAACGGGCGAACTTTTCGCCGCCCTGCGGCGCGCCATTTCCGGCCAGGCCGTGCTCGATCCCTCTCTCACCGACTCCCTCTTCCGTCACGTTGCCCGCGTCGCGCCCGCGCCGGCAACCGGCATGCCTCTCAGCGCCCGCGAGACCGAAATACTGCGCCTCATCGCCGCCGGACACACCAACCGCGAAATCGCCGATCAACTCAGTGTTTCCGAGAACACCATCAAGAGTCACGTCGCCCACATCCTCGAAAAACTCCACGCCACCACCCGCGGCGAGGCCGTCGCTTTAGCGCGGGCCCGCAGTTGGCTCGCCTGAAGGCCGTGAGCCTTCGGGAGGGTTAACCTCCGGGTGATGCCCCCGTCACCCGTACCCTGCTACTAATTTCACCCACATTTCACCCGCGCCGGGTGATACACAATCCCTCTCACTTTCTTCTAATATAGCGGAGTGGCCTCTGTCAAAACGCCCCGCCGCGTGCTCATCGTTTCCAGCCACCCACTGTTCGGTGAAGGGCTGCGCAAATTGCTGCGGGAACGCCGGGCCGCGCAGGCCGACGACGTTGGCCTGGCAGCCAGCACCGAGGAGGCCGTGGCCGCGCTGGAGACGCAGGCGCCCGATCTGGTGATCTTGAACTACGACGATAAAGTCGTTAACCGCCAGGAATTTCTGGCGCGCTTCGTCGAGGGTGACAGGCCGATGCGCGTGGTGTTGGTGTCGCTCAAAGAGGGCGGCGAGGTGGTGGTGTACGACCGGCGCACACTGGCGCCCACCCAGGTGGAAGATTGGCTGGAGGCGAGCATAGCAGAAAACCCGCCTCCCAAAAAATGAAACCGGATAACGCATACGTCCAATTTACGGAGGAGGAATCACTATGTCATGGATTAAAGGATTGATCTTCGGGATCGTCGGCTTTGTCGTCGGAGGCGGCCTGATGGTGGCGCTCGGCCAGCCGCTGCTGTCCGAAGCGACGATCACGGTGGGCTACCTTGTGTTTCTGATCGGCTGGCTGCTGGGCGCCGGCGTTTGGGACCACTGGGCGCGGGGCTGGTTGGGCCTGGAGAATAAACCGGCGCCCACCCAGAAATCCCACGGCGTGGGCCGCTACTTCGCCTACTCCACCGACCACAAGGTGATCGGGGTTCAATACCTGATCACCTTCGTCGCCCTGTTTCTCGTCGCCGGCCTGCTGGCGGTGCTGGTGCGCATCGAACTGATGTACCCCGGCCGGACGATCATGGGGCCGCAGACGTACAACACGGTGATGACCATGCACGGCATCGTCATGATCGCCGTGTCCGTGGCCGTGCTCATCGGCGGGCTGGGGAACTACTTCGTCCCGCTGCTCATCGGCGCGGAAGATATGGCCTTCCCGCGCCTGAACGCGCTGAGTTACTGGCTCACCCCGCCGGTGGCGTTGACGCTGGTGGTCGCTTCCCTGCTGCCCGGCGGCTACACTTCCGGCTGGACGGTGTACCCGCCCCTCAGCGAGCGCGGCGGCGCGCCCATGCTGCTCTTCCTGCTGGCTTTCATCACCTTCGGCCTGTCGTCCATCCTCGGCGGCCTCAACTTCCTCGTCACCGTCATGCGCCTGCGCGCGCCAGGGATGACTTGGGGGCGGCTGCCCATCTTCGTCTGGGGCGTCTTTGCCGCCTCGATGCTCAGTTTGATCTTCACCCAGTTCGTGGCCACGGCGCTCATCATGACGGTGCTGGACCGGGTGACAGGCATGACCTTCTTCGGGCCGACCGGCGGCGGCACGGCGCTGTTGTACCAGCACGTTTTCTGGGCCTATTCCCACCCGGCGGTGTACGTGATGATCATCCCGGCCTTCGCCCTCATGCTGGAGATCGTGGCCCACTTTGCGCGCAAGCCGCTGTTCGGCTACAAGTGGGCGGTGGGCGCGCTGATGTTCATCGTCGGCGAGAGCGGCATCGTGTGGGCGCACCACATGTTCACCAGCGGCATGTCGGACTTTCTGGCCGCGCCGTTCATGGCCAGCACCGAGTTGATCTCCATCCCCACCGGCATCGTCTTCCTCACGGCGCTGGCCACCATCTGGCAGGGGAAGATGCGGCTGAACACGCCGATGCTCTTCGCGCTGGGGGTGGTCTTCAACTTCACCATCGGCGGCCTGACCGGCATCTTCAACGCCGACGCCCCCACCGACTTCCACTTGCAAGACACCTACTGGGTGGTCGGCCATTTCCACTACACCCTCATGGGCGGCGAAATCTTCGCCCTGCTGGCCGGCATCTACTACTGGTTCCCCAAGATGACCGGGCGCATGTACAGCGAGGGGCTGGGCAAACTCCACTTCTGGATCACCTTCGTGGCCCTCAACGTGCTCTATACGCCCATGATGCTGGTCGGGCTGTACGGGATGAACCGGCGCATCGCCGACTATCCGCCTCAACTGGCGGGGGCCAACTTCTTCATGAGCATCGCCGGCTTCATCCTCGCCGCCGGCTTCCTGGTGTTTGTCTACAACCTGCTCGTCTCGTGGGCGCGCGGCCCGGTGGCCTCGGCCAATCCGTGGCAGCTCCGCACCCTGGAATGGCAAACCTCATCCCCGCCGCCGGAGCATAACTTTGCTCACGTGCCGCAGGTGACGGGGCATCCGTACGACTACGCGGACGGCGAGCCGGCGCATGGCGTCGTCGCGGCGGCGGCCACGGTGGGCGATTAAATTGTTGATTGTTGATTTCTGATTTCTGATTGAGGTCAATCAGCAATCAGAAATCGGCAATCAGAAATCGAGGAGGTTCTCATGCAAACATCTCATTCAGACAAAGGCGCGCTGTTGAAGCGCGGCGTGCTGGTGTTCGTCGGGTTGGCAGTGCTGACCGGCGTGGAATTCTACGCCAGCCGCGTCCCCGGCTCCGCATTGGCGCTGCTGGCCATCATTGCTGTGGGCAAGGCCGCCCTGATCCTTGAATACTT
>CAYYCF010000038.1:0-1210 GCA_964470235.1 uncultured Anaerolineales bacterium
GCTTGTTCATCGTTTACACGATCTTGTGCATCAACTTGATCGGCGACGGTTTGCGCGACGCGCTTGACCCGCGCACGGGCAAGCATTTGGGTTGATCTCGCTCTTGTTTGGCAATGAGCCGCAGAGTCTGCCAAGATTTCAAGCAGGTGGACTCTGCGGCTTTTGATTTCTGTTCTCCCCGGCCAGGCCACTTCTTTTTGCCGTCGGCGGGGTTATATAGGTCAAATCGGCAATAGCCGACAACGGGCGGTGTCTGCTATGATGGCAATGGGGGAGGACTTATGATGACTCTACGCGACATGCTCCGCGCTGCCAGCCGCACGTTTGCCCTCGGCATCGAACGCCTGCCTGGCGTGCTGGGCGATGCGGTGATGGTGGCCTATCTTTTGCTCCGCGTTTCCGATTATCTTGAGGACAACCCGGAGATGCCGCGCGACAAAAAAGTGGCGCTGTTGAATCTGTGGGATGACGTGCTGGCCGGAAAGGCGGACGTGCGGCAGTTGACCGAGCAGTTCAGCCGCGCCGACGGCACCGACCCTGACGCCGTGGTGGCCGAGCATGCCGAGGAAGTGCTGGCCCGCCTGCGCGCCCTGCCGCCCGAAGTGCAGGCGCCCATCGTGAGCAACGTGCGCGATAGCACGCAGGGCATGGCCCGCTGGGTGGCGCGCGGCCCGGTGGTCGGCGACGAAGCGGATATGGACGATTACATGCACGAAGTGGCCGGACGCGTGGGGTATCTGCTTACGCACTTGTTCTCTTGGTACTCCTATTACATTCGCCTGCACAAAGATGCGCTGATGCCGCTGGCGCGCGAATTCGGGTTGGCTTTGCAGACGGTCAATGTGATTCGCGGCCTGCGCGAAGACTACGAACGCGGCTGGATTTTTATCCCCGAAACTTTTTGCGCCGCCGTCAACATTTCGCGGCACGATCTCTTTTTGCCGGAACACCGAACCAAAGCGATGAAGGTGCTGGACATGTTGGCCGACAAAGCCGAACGGCACCTGCGCGCCGCGTTGGCTTACCTCAAAGCCCTGCCGCCGTGGCAACACAGTATCCGCCTCTTTTGCATCTTCCCGCTCATGTTTGCCGTGCGCACGCTGGCCATCAGCCGTCACAACCACAACGTGCTGGAAAGCGAAGCCAAAATCACCCGCGAAGAAGTGGCGCGCATCGTGCGCGACTCGACCTTTTGGGGCTGGTCGAATCT
>CAYYCF010000038.1:1310-11000 GCA_964470235.1 uncultured Anaerolineales bacterium
CATCTCTTGAACTTGCTGTGGGGTGGCGCGCTCGCGGAGCAGGTGAATAGGCATCGGGCTTACCTCGCAGAACGATTTTACAGCATTTTTCTGCCGCCGGCCCTTTTCACAAAACCAGCCTTCAGTAGTTAAATCAAATAGGAGTGACGCAGTTGAAAGAAAAGCAACCACAGATTACACGGATTTCACTGATGGAGGCGAAAAAAATCCGTGTAATCCGTGAAATCTGTGGTTCGTATCGGTCTGAACTGCGTAAGTCCTATCAAATAGAAGATACACACGGAATGACTGTCAAACCGGATTTTGAATCACTGGTGGACGCCCACGGCGCGGAACTGTTCGCCTATTTGTGGCGGATGACGCGGGACATACCCGACGCGGAGGATTGTTTGCAGGAAACGTATCTACGCGCTTACCGCGCCTATCCCCGTTTAGAGTCCGGAGCTAACTGCCGTGCTTGGTTGTACAAGATCGCGACCAACACGGCGCGCACGCACCTCACCCGCCTGGGGCGCGCACAAGCCCGTACCGCCGATCTCGATCCCGACCTGACGCGCGGCGGCGACCCGATTCCCGAAAGCGCCGAGGTCAGAGAATCCCTGGCGGCAGTGGCGAGTGCTGTAGAGTCTTTGCCTCGTCAGCAACGCGCCGCGCTCATCCTACGGAAATATCAAGAGCTTAGTTACGCCGCGATTGCCGCCGCGCTCGACTGCACCGAAGCCGCCGCGCGGGCCAATGTGTATCAGGCGTTGAGGAAGCTGCGCGAAGATTTGAAATTCGCGGGGAGTGACAATGATCAAAATGACCGCCGATAACAACGTGGCTGCCTGGCTGAAAGACAAACCTGGCAGGCCCGCGCCTGGCTTGCTGACAGACGCTCTCGACGCGCTGTACGCCGCCGGGCCGGGTGCGCGCGCCACTGCGCAAGCGAAAGAAAAAGTACGCCGCGCGCTGTTGAAGTATTCCGTGGGAGCGGTGTATTATGACGTTCTTCCGCGCACGCCGGTTGGGCCGGTGTACGTCGCCACCGGCGCGCGCGGCGTGATCGCCGTGAGTTTTGGCCCCACCGAGCGCGCGTTTCTCGATCGGGTTCGCAAAGAAACGGGCGCGCTCGCCGCGCGCGCGCCGAAAAAGAACGCAAGCGCGATTCGACAAATGCGCGAATATCTGGCCGGAAAGCGCGCGGCGTTTGATCTGCCGCTTGACCTCAGCCAGATGACGGAATTCAGGCGGCGCGTGTTGATGGCGGCTCTCAAAATTCCGCGCGGGCAGGTAGCCACTTATGCCGAAATTGCGCGGCGCATTGGCAAGCCGAAGGCGGCGCGGGCCGTCGGCCAGGCGCTGGGCAGTAACCCGATCCCGATTGTGATCCCGTGCCATCGCGTTCTGGCCTCCGACGGTTCGCTAGGCGGGTATTCGGGGGGGAAGGGCGTGAAAACAAAAGTGAGACTGCTGAAACTAGAGGGGGCGTTGTAGAAAAAAGAAGGAAAATATGAAACTGAAAGAATGGGGCGCGTTTGCGCTGTTAGGGTTAGTGTGGGGGTCGTCGTTCCTGTGGATTAAAATTGCCGTGCAGGAAATCGGGCCGTTTACTTTGGTCGCCTTCCGGCTGTTGTTCGGCGTGGTCGGCCTGCTCGTCGTCATGCGCTTTACCAAAGAATCGTTTCCGCGCGACCGCCGCACGCTTTTGGCGTATCTGTTCATGGGCGTTGTCAACACGGCGATTCCTTTTGTGCTGATTTCGTGGGGCGAGACTCTGATCGACTCCGGCCTGGCTTCCATCCTCAACGGCACGGTGCCGCTGTTCACCATCGTCATCGCTCACTACTGGCTGCACGACGAGAAAATCACGTTGGCGCGCATCGCCGGTTTGATCGTCGGTTTCATCGGCGTGGTGGTGTTGGTCAGCCGCGATTTCGGCCCGCAAGGGTTGCTGGAAAACGTCTGGGGGCAATTGGCGGTGTTGGCCGCCTCTGTCTGCTACGCGACGGCGATCACTTTTTCGCGGCGGCATTTGCGCAACCAGCCGCCGGTGGTGCAATCGTTAATGGTTTTGCTCATCGCCGATGCGCTGATCTGGATCGCCACGCCCCTCGCCGAAAGACCGTTTCATCTTCCGGCCCTGCCGTTGACCTGGTTTGCCATTGCCTGGCTCGGCCTGCTGGGATCGTGCCTGGCGTATTTGTTGTTCTTTTATTTGATCAATGCCTGGGGGCCGACTCGCGCCTCGCTCGTGACGTACGTGTTTCCCGTCATCGGCCTCATTCTGGGCATACTCTTCCTCAACGAAGCCGCCGACTGGCGGCTGATCGTCGGCTCGCTGCTGGTCGTCGGCGGGATCGGTGTGGTCAACTTCGTCAAGCCGAAGGCGAAGCCCGAATTGGCGGCAGGAGCGGCTGACTGAACTTCACCGCGTGACTGAATTATTCGCCGTCACACACGTGCAGGCCGTGATTTGCAGCGCGGGAAAATCGTAAGTGAGCGTGCCTTTGTACGGCGCGTCGCCGGCGTGCGCCGTCCAACCGCTGAGAACGAAAGGCAGCGCGCCGTCGGCGGGGATCCATTCGCCGTTGTAGCGGCGGGCAACGTGAACGTGCGTGCCGGTGGCGCGGCCGCCCTCGCACGACGGATGGCCGATGGGGTCTCCGGCTTTTACTAGCTTGCCTGCGCTCGCCATCTCGTCTTTGCCGACGTGAAAATAGAAAATATTCCAGCCGGTGTGCTCATTTCCGTCGCCGTCGAGGTCTAGCACCACGACGGCTTCATCGGGATTGCTTCGCGCGATCACGCCGTCGGCCATGGCCGCTATCCATTCGGTCGAGACGCCGCACCCGCCGACCACGGCCGGCGGCGCGAAGTCGAGCGCGGCCCAGGGCGTGTTATCGCCCCACACCGGATGCGGCCCGCCGGTGAAGGCCCACGTCTTGCCCGTCAAAAACGGCAGCGCCAATTCCGGTTGACGCAAATCGGCGGGAATGAGCGTCACTTCTTTTTTGAACGGATCGCCAAACAACTCCTGATACGTCGCGCCGAATCCTTCGGGCGACACGGCCTGCTCGAACTCCTTCGACTTCATCGTCGCCGCGAACAACGAATGAAGCGCCGCCGTTCCGGCGTTCTGCCAAAAATCCAAGCGTTCGACCTCGCCGTCGGCGGTGTTCACTTCGACCCGTGTTCCACTGCGCCAGCCGTAATAGCCGATGCTTAATTGTTCCGCCGCCCACTCCAATTGTTTGTAGAGCCCGGTGCGCAGAGGATCGCGGTGGCCGAGTGGATAGACGAAGCCCGGCACGGCGGTCCGGGTCAGCGCGCCGGATCGGAATTCGATCAACGCCAGCAACAGGCGGGGGCTGATCGAATAATCGCGCGCCACACGCTCGACGATGTCCCAACTGGTAAGAGTCTGTTCGCCGGTGAATTCGGCATAGCGGCTGAGGAAGCCGTCGTATCCGGTGATCGTCGCTTTGAGATCAATATTGCCTTGCCCGGGGCCGTAAACCAGCGCGTCGTCCGGAATAATGTGGTACGGCGTGCCGACGAGCGGCGCGTAACTGGCAGGCAGGTTCAACGGCTCGGCCGGCTTCAGCGTAGTGAGCGCGGCAAAGTCAATATCCTGGTTGAGCTGCTGTATTGATTCAGTTGTGGTGTTGAAGTGCGCGGCCAATGCCTGCAGTGTGTCGCCTGATTGGGCGGCGTAGGGAAGTACGTCGCCGTACTCCCACCGCAGGCGCGTGGGAAGCGGCGTCGGTTCCAGCGGCGCAGGCTCGGTGGCGATAGTTTGCGTGGGGATTGCGGTTGTGGTCGGTGTTGGCGGAGGGGGCGGCGGCGCGGCGCACGAGGCAAACAATAGAATCGCTGAAACACTGATGACGCTGAATACACTGAATATCCGGCGAATCTCGAATGGCTTCTTCATCAGCGGCCTCAGCGCTTGCAGCGCTTCAGTGATTCATTCGCTTCCGCGCCAGTCCCAATGCGCGGCGGATTTCGGATTCGGCGGGGTCAACCGCCAGGGTAATGCGGCTCCCGTTTTTGAGCGCGGCAAACAGTTGAAATGTTTTGTAAGGGCGCGAGGCGGTGGACAGTTGCGCCACGTCCAGCTTCTGCACGTCGGCAAAGGGCAGGGTGCGGGTGACTTGCTCGTCGCGAGTCCAGACGATCTGCCGCGCTTTGGAGTCGATAGTGACGCGGATCAAATTGCCGAACCAGCGCGGCACGACAGCGAGCAGGGCCAACCAGATCGCGATCCAGATCACGAAACCGACGAAGCGATATTCTTCGGGCAGAAATAATAGAGCGATCATGCCGGGGATGAACAGACTGCCCCAGAGGGCCCAGCCGCGCGGCGAGACGGCGCGGCCTTCGAGGTGAAGCTGAGCGGAGTCGGCCTCAATGATTTTCATAGGAGTCTGACAACGGATGTAACGGATGTGAACGGATATTTTTTGTGTTATCCGCAGTATCCGCTTCTATCCGTTCAATCCGTTGTCAACTTTCTCTCGCCCGCAAATCCTCTCGCCTGCCATGCGGCGTACATGACAATGGATCCGGCGATGGCCGCGTTGAGCGATTGCACGTTGCCCCGCATGGGCAATCGAAGCAGAAGGTCGCACTTCTGGCGCACCAGCCGCCGGATGCCCGCCCCCTCGTTGCCCACGACGATGCCCAGCGGGCGGTTGAGATCGATCTGGCCCAGTGTTTGCGCTTCGGGTGAAAGATCGAGGCCGACGATCCACACGTCTTCCTTCTTGAGAATGTCAATCGAGCGCGCCACGTTGCCGATGCGCGTGATGAGCATGTGCTCGCTCGCGCCCATCGAGGCCGTCACCACCGCCGGGGTGATCTCGCCGCTGCCTTTATCCGGTAAATACACGCCGTGCACGCCGCAGGCTTCGGCGGTGCGGAGCAGGCGGCCCACGTTGGCCGGGTCTTGCACTTGATCCAGCAGAAGCAGAAGCGGCGGCTCGTTGGCGGAACGGGCGCGCGTTAGCGCCTCGTCAAACTCGGCGTAAGGATACGGGCCGACTTCGAGCGCCAGGCCTTGATGATTGTCGCCGTGGCTGATGACGTTCAGTTCTTTGCGGGGGTGGATGTCCGTCTTGACGCGCCGCCGCCGCGCTTCGGCCAGCACGTCTTTCAACGAACTTTCATCGGCGTCGTCGGAAACCCACAGCCGCCGCAGTTCACGCCGCCCGGCGCGGAGCGTTTCGAGGACGACGTTGCGGCGGTAGAGAAACTCAGGCATGAAAATCCCAAATCCCAAATCCCAAATCTCAAACTTCAAATCTCAAACTCCAAATCTCAAAGAGCGCATTTGGGAGTTGGAAATTGGGATTTTGGATTTACACCTTCCAGGTGGTTCCATCTTTCCCGTCCTCCAACGTAATGTTGAGTTCGGCCAGGCGGTTGCGGATGGCGTCGGACGTGGCGAAGTCTTTTCGTTTGCGAGCTTCGGCGCGCAATTCGATCAGCAGGCGGATCAATCCGGCTTCGCGCTCGGCGTCGCCGGCCGTGCTGGCCGTCTCGGGGATCACGCCCAGCACTTGCCCGCCCGTCTCGCGATAAAAGGCGTCAATGGCCTCGAGCGCGCCGCGCGCGGCAGACGCATCCGCGTTGAGCAGGGTGTTGACCGCTTTGTTGAAATCAAACAACACCGCGAACGCGGCGGAGGTGTTGAAGTCGTCGTCCATGGCCTCGATAATGGAAGCGCGCGCCTCGGCGATGGCTTGCGACATTCCGGAGTCGTCGCCGGCGGGCAGTTCCGGCGAGCGCAGTCGCTCGCGGATGGCGAGCGCGGGGGCGGCCAGCCGCTCCCAGCCCTTACTGGCGGCATCCAGCGCATCGTCTGAGAAATCTAACGGACTGCGGTAGTTTCCGGAAAGAATAAAAAAGCGAACGGCCTCCAGGCGGTATTTCTTCAATATGTCTTTGATGGTGACGAAGTTGCCGAGGCTCTTGCTCATCTTCACGCCGTTCACGGTGAGCGATCCGGCGAGCATCCAAGTGTTGGCGAATGGTTTGCCGGTGGCGGCCTCGGCCTGCGCGATCTCGCATTCATTGTGAGGGAAGATGTTGTCCACGCCGCCGCCGTGAATGTCGAACGTCTCGCCAAGATACTTCGTGGACATGGCCGAGCACTCGATGTGCCAACCTGGGAACCCCCAACCCCACGGGCTGGGCCAGCGCAGAATGTGTTCCGGCGCGGCATTCTTCCACAGCGCGAAATCTTCGGGGTGGCGTTTGTCTTCGCGCACAATTTCGCGCGTGCCTTCCTCCATCTCTTCCACTTTGCGCCCGGAGAGCTTGCCGTAATCGGGAAACGAGGCCACGTCGAAATACACCGAGCCGTTCGCTTCGTAAGCGTGGCCGCTGGCGATCAGCTTGTTGATCATTTCGATCTGTTCGGGGATGTGGGCGCTGGCGCGCGGCGAGATGTCCGGGCGGCCCACGCCGAGCGCGTCCATGTCCTCAAAATACGCGCGGGCGTAACGCTCCACGATCTCCATCGGTTCGATGCGCTCGTGCGCGGCGCCTTTGAGGATGCGGTCTTCGCCGGTGTCGAGCAAGTGGCCGACGTCGGTGATATTCTGAACGTAGCGCACGGCGAAGCCTCGCCAGCGCAAATAGCGCACCGCCGTATCGAAGGCCACGTAGGTTTTGGCGTGGCCGATGTGCGAATAGTCGTATACGGTCGGGCCGCAGACGTAGATGCGCACGCGGCCTTCGACGATGGGCTTGAACTCTTCTTTTTTGCGGGAGAGGGTGTTATAGACTACCAGACTCATAGCGCGGCTTCCAACCGCAACCAAATTGAATCCACGAAGGACACGAAGTTCACGAAGGTTGATGAAGAAAACTTCGTGTTCCTTCGTGTTCTTCGTGGATCGAAAGAATCTTCGTGGTCAGCGTTGTTACCGTTCCGGCTTGGCAAAAATCATTCTTCCGGCGGCGGTCTGCAATACTTTGGTGACCACCACGTCCACCTGCTGATTCATCAAGCGGCGGCCTTCTTCGACGACGACCATCGTGCCGTCGTCCAGGTAGGCTACGCCTTGCCCCTGCTCTTTGCCTTCTTGAATGACTTTGATCGTCATCCGTTCACCGGGCAGAACCACCGCCTTCACGGCGTTGGCCAGATCGTTGATGTTGAGAACGGTGACGCCTTGCAGACCGGCGACCTTGTTGAGGTTGTAGTCGGTGGTGAGGATGGCGCCGTGCAATTGCTTGGCCAAGATCACCAGCTTGTCGTCGGCTTCGCGTACGCCTTCGACGTTCATGTCGGTGATGCGCACCGGCGCGGCAGATTCTTTTTGCAGGCGATTGAGAATATCCAGCCCGCGCCGCCCGCGGTTGCGCCGCAGTACGTCCGCCGAGTCGGCAATGTGCTGCAGCTCGTTCAGGATGAAGCGCGGCACGAGCATAGTGGCCGAGATGAAGCCGGTCTGGCAGATGTCGGCGATGCGTCCGTCAATGATCACGCTGGTGTCGAGCAGAACGGTGGTGTGCCCGGCCTGGTTGGCCGCCTCGCCGCCGGAGGGTGAGGGCGGCAATCGGTCGCGGAACAGCGTGAAGATGTCGTTCTGGCGGAGGACGAAAACGGAAATGCCCAGCCAACTGAATGTCAACACGCCGACGAACGGCAGAACTTGACCCAACGGTTTAGGCAGGAGCGAGAGCGGGAGCGAAAGGAGAGCGGCGACGATCAAGCCGACGACTAAACCGGTCATCGCGGCGACCAGCACTTGCGTGGGCAGTTTGCCGATGAGGTTGCGCAACCAGCGCGCCGGGCGCGTTGTGGCATACGGCGTCGCAACCAAACCAACGAGCGCGCCCACCAGCGCGAACACCGTAGCCCATAGTTCCACCGGTTGATCGGCCAATTTTGAAATGACGACGCCCAAATACAGGCCGCCAATACCGAGGGCTAACATGCCGATAAGTCTAAATAAGAATTCAATGCTCATAGCAAGCCTTTGGCTAATAGCTTATCGCCGATGGCTTATCGTGATACGCGATCCGCGATCTGCGATAGGCGATCAGCGATAAAAAAGGTGAGCGCCCCGGCCTTGGGGTCTCACCTCTGGGTTGTGCGTTTGAGTTTGCGGGCGGCAAAACTTCAAGTTTTCAGTTGTTGCCGCGCGATTGGACTGCGCACTCAAGACGGAACTGCAAATAAGGCCGGGTGAACGGGCAGAGGAATAAATGACGGATTAATCTGCCGGTTCGATGACTATATTAACACACGGGAGGGGAAAAGTCAAAAAACCTATTCCGCGGTTTTCGCTTTGCCCAACGTCGCGTCGAGCGCATCGCGCACGGAGCGCACTGGCACGATCTCGATTCCGGCCGGGAACGGTTCGCCAGGCCGCGCGGTTTTGGGAACGACGGCGCGGCGGAATCCCAATTTGGCCGCCTCTTTCAACCTGGCGGTCATCTGCCCCACTGCCCGCAGTTCGCCCGATAACCCGATCTCGCCGATCAACGCCGTGTCGGCGGGAACGGGAAGGTCGCGCACGGACGAGGCAATGGCAACGGCAACGGCCAGGTCGGCGGCCGGCTCTTCCACTTGCAAACCGCCGATCACGTTCACAAACACATCCTGATCGAAAAGCTTGAGGCCGAGCCGCTTGGTGAGCACGGCGGTGATGAGCAGGAGGCGGTTGAAGTCCACGCCGTTGGGCGTGCGGCGCGGGTTGCCGAAAGCGGTGGGGCTGGTGAGCGCCTGCACTTCGACCAGCAGTGGCCGCGTGCCTTCCATCGTCACCGCAATGGCCGAGCCTGGCGCGTTCACCATTCGTTCCGCCAGAAAGGCTTCGGACGGATTCGGCACTTCGATCATGCCGCTGCTCCGCATCTCGAACACGCCGACTTCGGCGGTCGGGCCGAATCGATTCTTCACGCCGCGCAGAAGGCGGTACGATTGATAGCGGTCGCCTTCGAGATAAAGCACGGTGTCAACGATATGCTCCAACACGCGCGGCCCGGCAATCGTGCCTTCCTTTGTGACGTGGCCGATGAGAAACACGGCCAGCCCGCTGGCTTTGGCCGCGCCCGTCAGCCGCGCCGCGCACTCGCGCACCTGACTCACCGACCCCGCCGCCGAGGTGATCTCGCCGGTGTACGTCGTCTGAATCGAATCCACGATCAGCAAGCGCGGCTTCACCGTTTCGACGTAGGCCAGAATGGTCTCGAGATTTGTTTCGGTGACCAGGAATAGATTCTCGGAGAGCAGCGCTTTTGACTTGCCGTCGGCGTCGGCGTGCGCCAGCCGTTGGGCGCGCATTTTGATCTGCCGCGCCGATTCCTCGCCGGACACGTACAACACCGGCCCGGCGGATTCGGCCATCAAACCGGCCACTTGTGTCAGCAGGGTGCTTTTGCCGATGCCCGGGTCCCCGGCCACCAACACTACCGAGCCCGGCACAATGCCGCCGCCCAGCACGCGGGCGAATTCGTCCAACGGCAATTTGAGTCGCGCTTCGGCGTCGCCGTCAATTTCGGAGAGTCGGAGTGGCCGCGAAGCCGTGGCCCCTGCCGCTCGCCGCTTGGCGCCCTTCGTCGGCTCGGCCACCACCACTTCGACCATCGTGTTGAATTCGCCGCACTGCGGGCATTTGCCCATCTCGCGCAGTGTGGTGCGGCCGCAGTTCTGGCACACCCATTGGGTTCGGGTTTTTGGCATGGGAGGGC
>CAYYCF010000038.1:11100-13088 GCA_964470235.1 uncultured Anaerolineales bacterium
TTGCCGCCAGCGAAATCAACACTCGTGCTGAGATAGCCGCGATATTTTCCTCGCCAGGTACGGGCTGGTCGTTTTAGCCCTCTGGCAGTCCCCACATCTAGCACCGTCACAATGTAAACTAACCCTTCTCGCGCCTCCAGCGGCTGTAATGGGCGCAAGTATCCTTTCTCGTATACCGCTTCGACAGTTCTTATTGTCGGAATCATGTTCTGCCTCCTGCGTAACTTCGCCTATTCTACCTGTTTGCTAACTGTCACACAAGTTGCCCACAGAAAAATAAAAGCCCGTGTTCTCGATGGCGAGAACACGGGCTTTTGAACTTTAGATGCTCGTCGTTTGTCGGCTTACGTCGCCAACATCGCTTCCGGTTCGGCCTTCGGCTCGCCGCCTTCGGCGGCCTCGATGTGGAAGGCAATCTCGTCGTCGCGCAGGTCAACTCGCACCGTGTCCCCGGCCGACCACGTCGCGCGGAGCAGGGCGTCGGAAATGCCGTCCTCCACTTTGTTTTGGATCAGGCGTTTGAGCGGGCGCGCGCCGTAATCGGGGTTGTAGCCGGTCTCAGCCAAGTGGGCTTTCACTTCGTCCGACACCACGAATTTCAATTCCCGTTCCGTGAGGCGCAGGCCGACTTTTTCCAATTCCAGATCGACGATCTGCACGATTTCGGGTCTGTTGAGCGCGCGGAAGACGATGACGGCGTCCACGCGGTTGAGGAATTCGGGGCGGAAGGTGCGCTTGAGTTCATCGGTGAGCTTCTTGTGCATCTCGTCGTACGATTGCTGTTCGGCCTTGGCTTCCTCGCGCTTGACCGAAAAGCCCAATGACGTTTGACGCTTGATCATGTCCGCGCCGACGTTGGAGGTCATCACGATGATGGCGTTGCGGAAGTTAACTTTCTTGCCGCGCGCGTCGGAGAGGTGGCCTTCCTCCATGATTTGCAGAAGCATGTTGTGCGCGTCGGGGTGCGCCTTTTCAATCTCGTCGAACACCACAATCGAATACGGGCGGCGGCGCAGAGCTTCGGTAAGCTGTCCGGCGTCATCGTAACCCACGTATCCTGGCGGCGCGCCGACCAAACGCGAGACGCTGTGCCGTTCCATGAACTCGGACATATCCAAGTGGATGATGGCCTCTTCACTGCCGAACATGAACTCGGCCAGCGCTTTGGTCAACTCCGTCTTGCCCACGCCGGTGGGGCCCAGGAAGATGAACGAGCCGATGGGCCGGCGCGGGTCTTTGAGTCCGGCGCGGGCGCGGCGCACAGCGCGGGCGATGGCGTTCACGGCTTCGTGTTGGCCCACGATCCGCTTGTGCAGGGCTTCTTCCATTTGCAGCAGCCGCGCCGATTCTTCGGCGGCTATTTGCGACACGGGGATGCCCGTCCACATGCCCACCACTTCGGCGATGTCGGCGCCGGTGACGTAGGGGCTGGCTTCTTGATTCCATCCGGCGCGCAGATGCTCCAGCTTCTGTTCGAGCGCGGTCTGGCGCGTGAGCACTTCTTGCGCGTCGTCGAAGCGGGCCTCGTCCATGGCCATCGCGTGTTCTTCGCGCGCGGCGCGCAAATCCTTCATGGTCTGCTTGAAGACTCGCGCTTCGGGGCTTTTGTACATGCGCACCCTGGAGGAGGCCTCGTCAATTAAATCAATGGCTTTATCCGGCAGGAAACGGTCGGCCACGTAACGCGCCGAAAGGTGCGCGGCGGCGTTGATGGCTTCGTCGGTGATGACCAGGCGATGGTGCTCTTCGTAGCGAGGTTTGATGCCTTGCAGAATGCTGATCGTTTCGTCTATCGAAGGCTCGTCCACGTTCACGGGCTGGAAGCGCCGCTCCAACGCGGCGTCGCTTTCGATGTGTTTGCGGTATTCGTTGAGTGTCGTCGCGCCGATGACTTGAATCTGTCCGCGCGAGAGGGCGGGTTTGAGGATGTTGGCCGCGTCCACCGAGGAGCCGGCCGACCCGGCGCCGACGAGCATGTGCACTTCGTC
>CAYYCF010000039.1:0-12944 GCA_964470235.1 uncultured Anaerolineales bacterium
TGATGCGCGATCAGCGCGGTTGGGGCGTGGACATTTTGACCGTTGGGCAATACCTACAGCCGTCAAAGAAGCACTTGCCCATTGAGCGGTATTACACGTTGGACGAATTCAAAGAACTCAAAGAGTATGGCCTTGAGATCGGATTCAAGTGGGTCGAGTCCGCGCCGCTGGTGCGCTCGTCGTATCACGCCGACCGGCAGGTGAAAGCGTTGAGCGTGGTGCATAAACAACTCTATGGGGAAAAGGAAGCGTGAGCTATGACGGCATTATCTGTCAATTCACAAATTGCCGAGTATCTCGGCCACGTCAAAGGCCAGACTTCCGACGAGAAGGTGCTGGCGTTACTCGAAACCTATCTCTCCAATCAATTGAGGGAATGTGAGCGCGAGATTGGCGATTACGAAGTTAAATATCGCTTGACCTTTGCCGAATTCGCCGAAGCGTGGGAAGCAGACGCCATTCCGGGCAAACACTCCCATCTCGTCGAAAGAGATTACATGGAATGGGAAGGGCTGGAAGCCGAGAAAAGGCGATGGCTCGATTTGCTCAAACGACTTCCCAGAAATGGGGACGCGAAGTTTTAGCCACCCTGAGAGCCACAAGCCCTGTTCTGAATTGACGCCGACTGAAGCGATTCGGCGATTGCGTGAGGCATACGATGCTGTGAAGGTCGAGGTATCATAATGATGATATCTGGCCGCTAATCGCCCGCGCAATCGCCCGATCTGTTTTGCCCATGGGGTAATTCGCCAACTCCTTCGGCCTCACCCATTTGAAGTCGGCGACCTCAATCGCCCGCGGCTTTCCGCTCACCGACCGCGCATCAAATACGTGCAGGGTGATCTTGAAGTGCGTGTACGCATGTTTGAGCGTCATCCGTTGAGGCCCGATGACGGCGATCTTGAGTCCCAGCTCTTCCCGAATCTCCCGCCGCAAACATGAGTCCAGACTCTCTCCGCGCTCGCGTTTGCCGCCGGGGAATTCCCACAGCCCGCCGAGTAGCTTGTCCGCCGGACGCTGCGCGATGAGCACACGCCCGTTTTTTTGGATGATGGCCGCCGTCACGTCGTAGTGCGGTGTCAGTGCTTTCTTCTTTACGACGGGCCGTTCGTTTTCTACGCCGCGTGTTTGCGACTCGCACAGGCCGAGCAGAGGGCAGAGCAGGCACATTGGGTTTTGCGATCTGCAAATCGTCGCGCCCAAATCCATGATTGCCTGGTTGTAATCGCCTGCCAGGCTAGGCGGCACCAGGCTTTCAGCCAGGGCCCACAGTTTCTTTTCGCCCGCCGCGCTTCTTACGTCGTCGGTCAAATTGAATACTCGCGCCAGCACGCGCTTGACATTGCCATCGAGAACAGCGGTATCGGCGTTGAAGGCAATCGAGGCAATGGCGCTGGCCGTGTAACGGCCAATGCCGGGAAGTTTGCGCAATGTTTGCGCGTCGTCGGGCAGGTGTCCGTCGTAATCGGCCACCACTCTCCGCGCCGTTTTGTGGGCGTTGCGGGCGCGCGAGTAGTAGCCCAGCCCTTCCCACAGCACCAGGACGTTCTTCAGCGACGACTTGGCCAATGCGCGCACGGTCGGAAATCGTTCCAGCCAACGTTGATAATACGGAATCACGGTGTCCACCTGAGTCTGCTGCAACATGATTTCGCTGATCCAGACTCGGTAAGGATCGCGGCTGTCGCGCCAGGGCAGGGCTCGGGCGTTGACGGCGTACCAGATTAGTAAACGGCCGGGAATTTCGTCAACGGATTGAACGGATTCAACGGACGGTTTTTGGGTGGCCGATGGGGATGGTTCGGCTTCGCTCACCACAGGTTTGAGAATTGGGGTTTGGGATTTTCTCATGGTATATTCCCAATTATCCTTCATATTCGTTCTATCCGTTGCATCCGTTGACGAAAGGGAACAATCTATGACTCAGGTAGACGCAATCGTAGGCGCCGGGGGATATGGCAAGCCGGATGATCCGTTGTATCCGTTGGTCAAAGACGGACCGAAAGCGATGTTGCCCGTGGCGGGCAGGCCGATGATTCAGTGGGTGCTGGATGCGTTGGCGGCGTCCGACCGGATCGGGCAGGTGGTCGTCATCGGCCTTCCCATCGACTCCGGTTTGACGTGCGGCGGCAAGCAGCTCGATTTCATTCCGAGCGCTGGCAATATTGTTGACAATGCCAGGGCGGGGATGCAGCGCGTTCTCGAATTAAACCCATCGGCCCAATATACATTGTGGGCCAGCGCCGATATTCCGGCGGCGCGGGGCGAGCACGTGAATTGGATTGTGGATGCCTGCCTGCAAACAGATCACGATTTTTATTACACGGTGATCGAGCGGGCGGTGATGGAAAAGCGGTATCCGGAGTCGCGGCGCAGTTACACCTACCTCAAAGGCGCCACGGTGTGCGGCGGCGATATGAACATGATTGCCACGCGAATGGCGCGGGGCGTGAATCCGCTGTGGGACAAGATCACTGCCGCGCGGAAGAGCGTCTATAAACAAGCGTCGTTGATCGGGTTCGATACGCTGGCTCTGCTTGCTATTCGTCAATTGACGGTTGAACGTGTGGTCGAGGCCGTGGGCAAGCGACTTGGCATTCGCGGGCGCCCCATCTTCTGCCCTTACGCCGAAGTGGGTATGGATGTGGACAAGCCGTTTCAGTATGAAATTGTGAAAAGAGATTTGGAGAAATCCCAAATCCCAAACCCCAAATCCCAAACTCCTATCGCTAACCGTTAGTCTCGAAATTCCGCATGGCTGTTCTCGACAAATTGCTTACTACGGACGAGCGCCTCTCGGCGCGATTGCGCGTGGCCGAGAAGCCTGGGCTGATTCGCACTGCGGCTGTTATGCTGGCTCATTCTGGCGATAGCCCTTATTGGATCGCCGGATTTCTATTCCTGTTGTGGCGCGGTTCGAGTTACTGGCAGAATCATGCGCGGCTTGATCTAATCGGCATTGCGGCGACGGCGGCGGTGATTCAGTTGATCAAGTGGATTGTGGGCCGACCGCGCCCGCAGGGAGAATGGGGGCAGGGGTATCGAAAGATCGATCCACATTCGTTTCCGTCGGGCCATGCCGCGCGCGCTGCTTTGTTGGCGACGCTGGCGCTAGCCCTCGGCCCGCCGTGGTGGATGATCGTTCTGCTGATCTGGGCGCCGCTGGTGGCATGGGCGCGCGTGGCGATGGGGGTGCATTATCTTTCGGACATTCTCGCCGGCGCGGCCTGCGGGGTGCTGTGCGGGGCAATTGTGGTGATCGTCTTTTGATTAGAATTAGTTCCCTTTGTTGAAAAGATTTTCCCACTCGTCCACTTCGTCACCGCTTAAGCCGCTTTCCTTCTCGGTCTGCTTCGCGGACGTACCAGGCTTCAACGCGCGCGCAAACTCCCCCGACGGGCGAACGGCGATGCGCCGCCCGCGCGCCGCCTCGGCAATTCGTTGATCGGAAGTGACCACTATCAAACCCGCCGGATTCTTCTCGGCGGCGATGCGGTTGAGGATCAAATCGTCGGCAGAGGCGTGGCGGTCGGAGGCGAAGATGACAGACACGTCGCTGTTGGAAAGATTGGACACGCCGCCTGGCAAGCCACCGTCGAAGATGATGGTAGCTTTGCGCCGCTCGCGCATGCAATGGCGGCGGACGAGCGCGACCAGTTTGGCTTCGTCGTGCGGGTCGTCGAGCGCCAGCCCCGGCGTTTTGGGGATTAGGTTGTGGCCGTCAATCAAATAAGGCATGTCAAAATCCCAACTCCCAAATTCAAACTTCCAACCCCAACTTCCAAATTCTATCCCGGATGCGAGATGGCCGCTGGCCGATTGCACAACGATTAGCTTAAGAGTATGATCACGCCATGATGAACTGGCGGCGATTTCTATTGTACTTGGTGTTGAATGCGATAGTGTCGGCCGTGGTGACGGTGTCGGTTTTGGCGATCTGGGATGCCGCACATCGCCGGCAGGTCGCCGTCGCCACCCCCACCCCCATCCCTCAGCCGCCCCTGGCTGCCACGCAAACCGCCTTTCAAATTCAAGCTACCGCCACTCCCACCATTTACGAAGTGCAATTCGGCGACACGCTCGGCAGTATTGCGTTGCAGTTCGACGTCTCGGTGGACGACATCATGGCGGCGAATGGATTGACCGATCCCAATGCGTTGACCGTGGGGCAGACGTTGGTCATTCCGGTGGGCGGATTGATCCAACCGACCGCCACCCCCGCGCCGATCACCGGGTCGGACAGCTCGCCCGTGACTCCGCCGCCTACCGGCACGTTGGTGGCGCAGAACACGCCGCCGCAGTTGGCGATCCGTTCCATCGCCGATGCCGGCAACCTCCCTACCGAAAGACTCACCGTCGTGAATCTTGGCGGCCCGGTGGATTTGGCCGGTTGGACTCTGCACGACGCACAGGGCAACGTGTATTCGTTTCCGGCGTTGAATTTATTTCAGGGTGGGGCGGTGAACGTTCACACCGCCGTGGGGCAGGACGCGTTGCCTGATTTGTATTGGGGGCAGGGCGGGGCGATGTGGCAGAGCGGCGAAGCGGCGACGCTGGTTGATCCGAAGGGCGAAGTACACACGACGTTTACTGCGCCGTAGATAACAACAGATCAAGGGAATTTGACGGATTGATCCGCTGAATTCTCCCGATCCGTTGTTCATGTTTCGTTGTTCCAAACCGGATTATGACTTCGGCGTTTCGTCTTTCTTCCCATCATCGCCTTGCAAGCCTTTGCGGAACTCGCGGATGGCGACGCCGAGATCGGCGCCGATTTTTCCAATGCGGCCCACGCCGAAGAGGACGATGACGATGATCAAGATAATGCCCAGTTCAACCGGGCCTAAACGGAATGGCATATGAAGCTCCTTTGTGTGGCGCGAAAAGATTTTTGCTCGCGTGAGGTAATTATAACACTGCGGCAAGTCGCAGATGCATCCTTCGACTGCGCTCAGGACAAGCTCCGTTCCTACGTCCTCTTGCGCATTCACAACATTTCGGTTTATATTCTCAGTAGATCACGAAGCGTCCTGACCCTTCGGCTTCGCTCAGGAGAGCGGCGGTGTTGTTCCGCCGCGCAGTCGAAGGATGCGGCGAACACTCGTTTTCTGCTGGAAACGCGCCCTTCGACTTCGCGCCGTGCTTCGCGCGGCGCTCCGCTCAGGGTGCTTGTTGTGTTTTCGTGATCTACTGATTCTGCAAGGGCGAAGGCTTCGCCCCAACGAAAAGGTATTCATCGTGGCCGAACAAGCGTTGTATCGTAAATGGCGTCCCGTTGCATTTGACGAGGTGGTGGGGCAAGAGCACGTGGTGCGCACGATTCAAAACGCGCTGGCCTCGGGGCGCGCGGCGCACGCGTACCTGTTTGCCGGGCCGCGCGGCACGGGCAAAACGACGACGGCGCGGCTCGTCGCCAAAGCGCTCAACTGCACTAACCCCGATTCATCACAACGGCCGGACAACACCTGCCCTAATTGCGTGGCGGTGAACGAAGGCCGCTTTCTCGATCTGATCGAAATTGACGCCGCCTCGAACACCGGGGTGGACAACATCCGCGACCTGCGTGACAAGATCAACTTCGCGCCCGGCGAAGGTAAATACAAAGTCTACATTATTGACGAAGTGCATATGCTCTCCATGGGCGCGTTCAATGCGCTGTTGAAAACACTCGAAGAGCCGCCGCCGCACGCCGTCTTCATTCTCGCCACGACTGAATTGCACAAAGTCCCGCTCACGGTGGCCTCACGCTGTCAGAAGCACACTTTCCGCCGCATTCCTTCCGCCGAAATGGTGAGCCGCTTGCAGGCCATCGTCGAGAGCGAAGGTTTGCAAGTGGAACCGGCAGTGCTGGATTTGCTGGCGCGCCAGTCCACCGGCAGTTTGCGGGATGCGATCAGTTTGCTCGATCAATTGGTGATCTCGCCGGATGAAAGAGTGACGCTCGACAACACGCTCAAAGTGCTTGGCACGGCGGGCGGGCAGGCGATTCAGGATTTGGCCGCGGCGTTGATCGCCCAGGACAGCGGGCGCGGCCTCGATCTGATCAACACGGTGATCGACAACGGCGCGGACGCGCGGCAGTTTGCGCGGCAAATGGTGGATTATTTGCGCGGGCTGTTGTTGATGCGGCTCGGCAATGCGAAGCTGGTGGACGTGAGCGCCGAGGCGCGTAAGGCGATGCAGGACCAATCGGCGCATTTCGAGCCGGCGACTCTGCTTCGGGCGATCAAAGCGTTCAACGGCGCGGCAAGCGATCAACGCAGTGGCTGGCTGGCGCAGTTGCCGTTAGAGTTGGCGTTTGTGGAGTCTCTGCGCGCCGACGCGCCCGCCGGGCAGAGGGCTCCCGTCACGGAGGCCGCGCCCGCCAGACGGGCGGCGACGCCGCCAGCCAAACCGGCCGCGTCTCATTCGCCGCCGCCCTCATCCGCGCCCGCGTCGGAAATTCGCGTGGGGCAAGTGGCGGCCAAGTGGAAGGAGATCGCGGCGGCGAGCCGCAGTCATCATCCCTCTCTGCAAGCCTTGCTCAACTCGTGCCAGCCGCTCTCCATCGAAGGCGACGTGTTGACCTTGAATTTCCGAAGCGAGTTGGTGTCGTCAAAGGCGGATAACGAAACGAACAGGCCGGTGATCGAAAAGCTGATCAAAGACATTTTGGGCGTGACGCTGAGAGTGAAGTGCGTCGTCAACTCTAGCGACGTGGGCACACTGCCGGATGTGGACAGCGACAGCCCGGTGGCAGAGGCGATGCGACTCGGCGGGAGACCAAGAAAGTAATCAGAGTTCCTTCATTTCCTTGAGTTCCTTTATGCGAGGAACTGAAGGAAATCATGGAAGTAATGGAACTCTTTTTGGAGGGAATGATTATGGCACGAGGCAAAGGCGCGCGCATGCCCGGCGGGAATATGGGCGGCGGCAATATGATGGCGAAGTTGGCGAAGATGCAAGAGGACATGGCGAAGACGCAAGAAGCGTTGGCCGGTGAGCGCGTTTCGGTGACGGCCGGCGGCGGCGCAGTGACGGTAGTGATCTCCGGCGCGCAACGGGTGCAGTCAATCACCGTGTCGCCCGAGCTGATGCAGTCCGGCGATGCGGAGATGATCGGCGATATTTTGGTGGCGGCCGTCAACGACGCGATTGAGAAATCGCAAATTCTGGCCGCCGAACGCCTGCAAGCGGTGACGGGCGGACTCGACCTTCCCGGGATGTGACTCTTACCGCGGAGGTCGCGGAGCGCACGGAGAAAAAGATCACCGCCAAGACGCCAAGAACGCGAAGTTTTTTCTTTTTCTCTTTCTTTGCGCTCGCCTGCCCCCTGCAAGGGGGTCGCGTTCTTCGCGGTTTTCTCTTCTCTGCGTTCTCCGCGCTCTCTGCGGTGAATATTCTTGAATGATTTCATCCGCCATCCCTCGCCCCGTGCAGGCGCTCATTGACGAGTTCTCGCGCTTGCCTGGCATTGGCCCCAAGACGGCTTCGCGCCTGACATATTTTCTTCTGCGCCAACCGGCGGAGCAAACCCACGCCCTGGCCGAAGCGTTGGCGACTCTCAAAGAACAGATTCGTTTCTGTTCGGTATGTTTCAACATGACCGAATCCGATCCGTGCTCGTTGTGCAACGACGCCCAGCGCGACGCGGCTTCGCTGTGCGTGGTGGAAGAGCCGCTGGACGTCATCGCCATCGAGCGCACGCGCAGTTTTCGCGGGCGGTATCACGTGTTGCACGGCGCGATCTCGCCCGTGGACGACATCGGCCCGGACGATTTGCGGATCAAAGAATTGCTGTCGCGTTTGCGCGATGGCAAGTTGAAAGAAGTGATCATTGCCACCAATCCGAGCTATGAGGGCGAAGCGACGGCGATGTATTTGCACAAGCAGATCGCCCCCCTGGGACTCAAAGTAACCCGGCTGGCGCGCGGCCTGCCGGTGGGCGGCGACCTCGAATATGCGGATGAGACGACCCTGGCCCGCGCTCTCGAAGGGCGGAGCGAGATGGGATGATTTTATGGATATGGATGTGAAGGCGCAAACCGACGAACAGGTAGAGTCAGCAGGCGGCGGTTATCAGGCGGCGTTCATTGCGTTGTTGTTGGGCGCGCTTGGCTTCACCGTGCTGGGACAGCAAATTTTTTCGCTCGATATCGAAACGCGCGCCACCGGCACCCCGTTCATCGTAGGCGGTGTGGCGCTGTTCGCGTTGGCCTACCGCGTGTATCAACGGCGCGCCATTCCCGGCTGGTTGAACGCCCTCACCGCCTTCGCCCGTCTCACGGCCATTCAACTGGTGCTGTTGATCGTGTCGCTCGGTTTGGCGGCCGGGGCCGGCTTCTTTGCCGGAGACCATTGGAAAATGATCAACCCGGCGGCGGCGCTGATCGCCTGGTTTGCTGCCCTGGGGCTGGCCGTCGCCGCAGGGCACCGAACCGAGTTCGGGGAGGCGTCCGCCGCGCCAGGTCTGCGCTGGACGTGGCGCGAGGTCGCCGCGCTGGCTCTGCTGGGCGCATTTGCGCTGGCGGTGCGCGCAGTGGCTAACGGCAGTGTGCCGGGCGCGCTCACCGGCGACGAAGGCTCGGCGGGGTTGACGGCGGTTGACTTCGCCGAAGGCCGGATGGACAATCCGTTCATTGTCGGCTGGTATTCTTTCCCCTCGCTCTATTTCTTGGCTCCGGTCCTGCCGATCACGTTTCTGGGCCACACCTATCAGGCCCTGCGGCTGCCCTCCGCCCTGGCGGGCGCGCTTACCGTCGTCGGCTTGTATTGGATGGCCAGGCCGATATTCGGGCGGGCCGCCGCCGGGTTGGGCGCGGCGATGTTGGCCGCGTTGAATTTCCACATTCACTTCAGCCGTGTCGGCTTGAACAATATCTGGGATGGATTGTTTGCGGTGTTGGCGCTGGGCCTGTTCTGGCGGGCGTGGCACGACGGGCGATGGTGGCAATTCAGCCTGGCCGGATTGTTGGTGGGGTTGAGCCAATACTTTTACACGAGCGCGCGCCTGCTGCCGCTGATCATGATCGCCTGGTTCGCATGGGTCGTGGTCACCGACCGTCGGCGAGCTCGGCAGAATTTTCCAGGCTTGATCAGCATGGTCGTCGCGGCGTTGGCAACATTCCTGCCGATGGCGATGTTCTTCGCTAAACACCCCGAAGAGTTCCTCGCGCCGATGGGCCGGTTCAGCATTCTCTCCGGCGGCTGGCTGGCTACCACTTCGAATGCGACCGGAATGCCGGTGTGGCTATTGCTGCTCAACAATTTCCGGGCCGCCGCGCTGGCGTTCACCAGCGTTCCGCTCCGCAACTGGTACGAATCGGGCCAGCCGATGCTGTTGGCGATTCCGGCGTCGTTCTTCATTTTGGGCGCTGCCCTGGCTGTCTTCAACTGGCGCGAGCCGCGCTATTGGATGATCGGACTGTGGCTGTTGGGCGTGATATCTATTGGCGCTCTCACTCACAGCGCCCCGGCGGCGCAACGTTACGTGATCGGCGCGCCGGTCGCCGCCCTGTTGGTCGCCATTCCGTTGGCGACCATTGTCCGGTGGGTGGCCGAGTCCCAGCCGCGCGCGCGGCTGGCCGCCTACGCCGCCGCCGTCGTCGTAATGCTGTTGATGATGGCGATTGATCTGCGATTCTATTTCGCCGAATACATTCCGGCGAAAGGGCAGGGCGACATCAACACGCAAGTGGCGGGCACGTTGGGCAAATATCTTGCCGACTACCCGCCGGGTTCACAGGTGTATTGTTTGTGCCCGCCGCGCATGGGCTTTTTCAGTTTCTCCACCGTTCCCTATTTAGCGCCGCGGGTCACCGGCCACGAAGTGTCGGACGTGGTGCTTGCGCCGCCGGAGTGGACTCTGGTCGGTCCGCGCACAGCGTTTGTGTTTTTGCCGGAGCGCGCAATCGAGTTGGCGACGGTGGCGCAGAAGTATCCCGGCGGAGAGACCAAGCAGTTCTATGCTGACGATGGGACGCTGCTTTTTGTGGTCTACGAAATCAAGTAATTGAAAAGCGGCAGCAGGAATCAAAAATCGCGCGATCCATTCGGAACGCGCGATTTTTTTGTGGCTGGCGCTCAATTATTTAGCGGTGCTGAGCCCCAACATCAATAGCGCCGGAACTTGCACTACCGCGGTGATCAGCCCGGCCACGACGGCGGCGATGATGACCGTGACCAACGCTTTCACGTTGTCAAATTCCGCCGACTCGCGCAGGGCGATAAATCCGGCTACGGCGGCCGCAATCGAGCCGAGCCAGGCGAGCAGGCCGCCGACGCCGGGGATCAGCGCCAGCACGCCCAGGGCGTACCACACGTAAGCGTAACCGAGCGTGCGCCCCATCTCGTTGAAGTCGGTCTGAGTGCGCCACGAAGCACACATCTGTAATGTTCTCAAGAGAGGAGGTGATGAACCTCTAATCAATGGAAACAATCCCATCCCCCAATGGGAATGAGGCCAAGTCGGCGTGCAGTAGATCGAGCAATCTACTGTACGAAGCCCGACCGGATAAGCGGGCAGGGACGGCACACCAGTACGATCCCCAGACCGCCGGCCTAAGTTTGGGCATGGCTACGCAAGAAATCCTCGTTTGACGCGCCTACAACTTCACCCACTCCAACACTGGTGATATGGGTGGCAGTCATCAGGTAGTAAGGGCTTTCAGTCGCCTTTGTGAAACGGGACTCTGAGACGTCCCAAATCGGCAACGGCTACAGGGGTGTAAGCCGCGCGACTGATGGCGACGGTATCAGGCGATACCGGACAGGCGTATAGAGGAAGCCTAAAACCCAAACGCTGAGTACAGATGTGTGAACGTGGGAGACTTGACCATCCGTCCCTAACCGGACTGGACTGGCTGCGGTTGAAGCGATGGTCAAGTGTCGGAGTTGCCATAGTAGTCAATAGCGGTGGGGAAAACCCACCTCACGGCGAAGGGCAACAGTTGGACAAAGAGAAACTTTCACGACCAAGGAGGCTCTGAAAACGTATGAGCGATGTCCTGAAGACACAACAAAGTTTCGCCCGTAAGGCGACCGCCCAACGGGAACATCATTTTCGAGACCTGTATCACCTGATCTGTCGGCGAGACTGGATAGAGCAAGCACTCCAACATGTTCTATCCAATGCAGGCGCGAAGACCGCCGGTGTAGACGGCATTAGTAAACATGACCTGAAGACAGAGGAAGAGCAAGCGGCCTTCATCACGAAGTTGCAGGCCGACCTCAAAGCAGGCACGTACCAACCAATGCCCGTCAAATGAGTCTGGATACCCAAGCCCAGCAAACTTGAGAAGCGCGGGTTAGGTATTCCGACGCTACGCGACAGAGTGACCCAAGAATTACTACGGATGCTAATGGAGCCAATCTGGGAAAGTGATTTTCTGGATTGCTCGCATGGTTTCCGACCGGGACGCCGCACAATAGACTGTATTTCTGTGTTCTACAGTCGCGTCCATGTAGTCAACAAGTTCTTTTGGGTCATAGAAGGTGACATCAGGAAATGCTTTGACCGAATCAACCATCGTATTTTGATGTCGTTGATCCAGCAACGCATTGACGACCGTCGTATCGAGGCTTTGATTGAAGCTTTCCTCAAGGCTGGAATATTGGATGACGGCCTCTTTCGGGATACGCCAGAGGGTACACCTCAAGGCGGTATCCTCTCTCCTCTGCTCGCCAACATTTACTTGCATCAGCTGGACTTGTGGTGGTGGCGAAAGTTCGGCAAGCTCACCCATCAGGAAAAGTGGAAACGCCGTCTTGCGATAGAAGGCAACGCGCTTATGGTGCGCTACGCAGATGACTTCGTTCTTCTGTGGAATGGCACGCATCAAGCCGCCTTCGACCTGCGGGACGAACTCAAACGATTTCTGTGGGATGAATTGCATCTGGAACTTTCAGAAGAGAAAACGCGCGTGACCCACATCACTGATGGGGTGAACTTCTTGGGATTCCATCTCCAATGGGAACTTCCCACAGATGGTCACAAGCCCTGGTTGAGAGTCACGCCGACGAAAGAGAACCTCCAACGTTTCCGCGCCAAGATCAAGGCTTTGACCAAACGCGGTACAACATTCGTGACGCCGGAAATGAAGTTCAAATCCCTCAACCGGATCATTCGCGGGTGGGGTAACTACTATCGGCACGTGAGTTTCAGCCATGAAGCCAATGAACTTGACTTCTGGCTGAATAAACGCGTGCTGATATGGCTCGAAAACAAGCATGAAGGCAAGGGAGTACGCTGGCTACTAAATCAGTACAAGAAGCGTGAAGTGACCGGACGGTATAACCGCTGGAACTTCGGAGTGGAAGGGAGTGATGGCGATATTACTTTTATCACCAGACTCCAAGATATTCCTCTGCGCCCGTACCGACGAAGGAGACCAGACAATCCCTACCTCAGTGTGAGTTTCGTCCCTGCCGCCGATGAACTGGATTCACCCTTCGTCGAGCCGCGCGTTATCAATATCTCGCCAGAAGGCATGGCGTGGGTTGAAAGACGTGCGGAAATCAGAAAGAGGGATGGTTATCGGTGTATTCAATGTGGCAAGATCGGTGTCCTGCTGGAAGTGCATCACAAGATTGCACGACGGCATGACGGCACAGACGATACAGACAACCTGCTGACTCTGTGTGAAGACTGCCACGCGAAAACGCCGACGTTTGGACGACCGTCACGGGATGAACGTCCAATGGAGAGCCGGATGAGGTGAAAGTCTCATGTCCGGTTCGGAGGGGAGGATGAGTGAAACACGTCTACCGCAAGGCAGATGGTGCGCCTCGCTCTTACCCTACCCTTTGAAGAAGGTCTTGGCGACGAAGGAACGTCCCTTTTGCCATGCTATAATCCTCAACGATAGAATCACTGAAACGCTGACGCGAAGCGGCTGATTTCGCTGAAAGCCCTGGCGTTCACAAATCATTTCAGCCGCTTCGCGTCAGTGTTGTCTGCGACTCAG